>JAQVEY010000092.1 GCA_028697515.1 Bacteroidales bacterium
CTCTTCTATAACAAACTCGGGTTTGGCATGCAAATAAATAATATAAAATCCTTTTGGTAATCCTTGTACTAAATATTCAGTATAATGTGTATTTAAGTCTGCAGACTTTGGGAGATTAATAAGAACAGAGCTTACAACAGGCTTTGCAATTTTAAATAGTGACTTAATATAATCTTGGTCGTAATAGTTCTTTTTTAGGTTTAAATATGCATCATAATCACAAGATAAAATTGTCAAATATGCAGTTTCTGTGTTCGTATAGGTAATTCTAATCGGGAAAGTTTTGTCTCCGCTAACAATATTTTCGTTTTCAAATAAGAATGATATTTTTTCAATATCGGCTTTTAGATTTTTACAATCAGGCGAATAGCATGCGTCTGGATAAAGTTTTATTGCTTCATCTAATAAAGTTACAGCTTTACGTTTAAATAGTCTAAATTGGGTTTTAGTTGAATCCAAGAAATTGTATGAACCTCCCAACTGATTATAATATTTTGCAAGTTCGTAATCTACCATAGTGAGTTCAGGATGTTTATAGTATTTATCATGCAGCTTGAGAAGATTAGCTTCCCATAGATTATCTTTTTCAGTTGAAGACATCTTTGATTTTATGAAGTTCAGTCTCTTAATATCAGTAAATAATAGAGCTTCAATATTTGCATTATCAGATAATCTAAAATCTATCCATTTTTGATAAACTTTTATAGTTGCGTAATTGTATGATAAAGAGTCTGCCTCTACTGGGAATTTTACAAATTCCTGTGCATCAGCCAAATATGCAAGTTCGGTGATTTTATCAGTATTTTGATTTCCATATCCGTAATAATCATAGTCGTAATAATAGTAATCGTAATATCCCATTCCGGCAGATAATCGGCTAACAGCAGTAAATGCTACAAAATCGTACAAGCTTGGAAACTGATTTTTACTGTCTTTTGCATTAACAACGAAATCTTTATATTCTTCTAGACTAATTGTCTTTAAGTTATCGTCCAATGCCAACAAATAGTTTTTTATTATCTTATCCTGAAATCTAGTTTTATCCCAAGTTTTTAAATCGCTTAATTCAAAATTAAATGTTACAGATCTCTGGTTTATGAGATAAGCATTATTAGAGTAATAATCTGCGTACATTGTCGCCAATAACATGTGCATAATTGCTTTTGATACTCCTTCTACTTTGAGAATATCTGTTTCTAGCTTGAGAATAGCTTTTTCATAACCTTCTTCTTCCAGAATATTTGTATATTTCAATCTGTAGAGTGTTGATTTAATAATCTGTTTGTCGTTTTTTTCGGCTAAAGCCAGAACAAAAATTTCTTCAACTTTTTGCAGTGCAGATTGAGGTAAAGCATCACTTTCGAATTTGGTTACTTCTTCCCAGAGTTTTTCATATTTATCTGGATCGGTTTTAAAACTATCAAGAAATGAATAATTGTTTACGAATAGGAGAGAGGTTACCAAAAACGCGATTTTGAAAAACATTGTGCTCATAATATTTAAATTTTAAATTAACGATTCGCTGGATGATCAGAAAATATTTATTCCATAAAAATAAGTAAAAATTTTAATATGAGAATTGTTATATTGTTATTTACAAAAAAAAACTGCTTATAAAGGATATGCATGTTAAAAAAATGCAATTCCATGAATATATAAGGACGGGTTTCTTAGCCTTCCTGCGTAAGGCATCGAAATGACTGTTGAAGGAGGAAAATGGTCGGCGACTTATATCTCACTTATCTTAATTACATTAGATTGTGTCGCCAGCTATGTCTACCACATGCATATTCTAGAAAAGCATTCAAATAAAGTAAACTCTAAATGAATATTCATTCAGAGTTTTAAATTTTAAGAATATAATTTGAAGAAGTTAAATACCAAGAAGACTTTTGACGGTTTCCGAAATGGTTTTGCTATCAGTTTTTCCTGCAAGTTTTTTATTTGCTGCTGCCATGACTTTGCCCATATCTTTTACGCTTACGGCATTTAGTTCTTTTATAATTGCCGAAACTTCAGCTTTTAATTCTTCTTGAGAAAGTTGAGCAGGAAGGTAATTCGACATTACATCAGCCTGAAAAACCTCTGGTTCGTATAAGTCGTTACGATTTTGTGATTTATATATCTCAGCAGCATCACGTCGTTGTTTTATTAACTTTTGAATAATCTGTATTTCCTTTTCAGGACTTAATTCGTTTGCTACTCCTCCTTCGGTTTTAGCAAGTAGAAATGCAGCTTTTATGGCCCTCAATGCTTCGAGTTTATCTTTCTCTTTGGCAAGCATTGATTTTTTTATGTCTTCGTTAATTTTATCAAATAAGCTCATAGTTCAATTATTTTTCATCATTAATTTCTTCGTCATCTTTTTTTATTCGTCTGTCAATTGCTGGTTGATTTTCCAGTTGATCCAAGAATAGAGAGTCATTCAATTTGTTTATATCCTGAACATGTGTAAAATGTGATCTATCAGTGTCAGGAAGAATAATATTTTCTTCATTGTTCTGAAGTTTTAACTTTTCAAAATCCAATTCTAATTCTACTACATTTTCGTCAGAATCTGAAATTGAATTTTGGTCAAAATCCGAATCTAAAAATTTATCATTTTCTTGAGGTTTAATAATTGTATCCTTAACAACATCAAGAGATTCACCAAATTGAACTCTAATAACCTCTTTCTTTTTCTCATCCTTTTCGTATAAACCAGGGTATGTTTCAAATCCGGTAGCAATAATAGTTACGCTGATGCTATCACCAAGTTTTGAATCATGACCTGTTCCCCAAATAATGTTTGCATCTTTGCCAACAACATCTTTGAGATAAGAGGTTATTCTTCCAAATTCACTCATTGTAAGCTCGTTATCACCAATTTCGCTCATTATATTGAGCAGTATATTTTTCGATCCACGTATATCATTATCTTTTAATAATGGCGACTCTAAAGCAGTTTTTATAGATGTAATATCTCTGTCAGGACCACTTGCAATAGCGGAACCCATTAAAGCAACCCCACTATCTTTCATAACAGTTTTAACATCTTCAAAGTCAACATTTATGTAACCATGCACAGTTATTATCTCGGCAATTCCTTTTGTAGCTATTGCCAGAACATCGTCTGCTTTACTGAAAGCATTTGACATTTTAAGATCGGTATAAATACTTTGAAGTTTTTCATTATTTATTATTAATAATGCATCAACAAATTCTTTCATCTTGTTAATGCCTTCAATTGCTTGATTTATACGAACTTCGCCTTCAACCTTGAAAGGTATTGAAACAATACCAATAGTAAGGATATCTCTTTCTTTAGCAGCCTGAGCAATAACTGGTGCCGCGCCTGTTCCAGTACCACCACCCATACCGGCAGTAATAAAAACCATTTTCGTGTTATTATCAAGTATTTTTTCAATATCTGCTAGGCTTTCTATAGCTGCTTGTCTTCCTTTTTCAGGATTATTTCCAGCTCCACGTCCTTCGGTAAGACTTGCTCCTAGTGCTATTTTAATAGGTACAGGACTGGCTTTTAAGGCTTGAGCATCAGTATTGCATATAACAAAGTCAACACCTTGAACTTTCATTGAGAACATTTGATTAACGGCGTTACTACCACCGCCACCAACACCAATAACCTTAATTATTGAGGATTCTTCTTTTTCAATTATAAAATCGAGTTCAGTCATATGATTTATTTTATATTATTTTAATTTTCGTCTTCATCAAAAAGTTTGGCCATTTTTGTTTTGAAATTATCAAACAGCTTCCCTTTAGGTTCAGAGTTTTTACTGTTAGTTTTTTCTTGTTCAGGTTCTTCTTTAGGTTTTTCCTCATTAAGTTTTTCGAAAGAAGTCTTTTCTGTTTCCTGATCAGTAAAGGCAAATCCTTTCATTATTAAGCCAATTGCTGTTGAATATTGTGGATTATTAAGTATGTCGGAGAATTGACCTTCGATATAAGTTGATGGATAAGCAATTCTAATATCATTATTTGTTATGTAGGAAGCTAATTGTTTAAGATTTTTAATTAGTGAACCTCCACCTGTTATTACAATGCCTCCTGATAACTTTTCACGAATACCCGCACTTTCGATTTGAAACATAACTGCATGTAAAATTTCTTCCATACGTGCCTGAATTATTGCTGACAACTGACGAAGCGAAAATTCTTTCTCCTCACGTCCTTTTAATCCTTCAATAGAAATAATAGTATCATCCTGACTTCTGTCCTGTAAAGCACTTCCGTATCTTATCTTTAATTCTTCAGCTTGCTTTTCGAGTATTGTAAGATTTTGTTTTATATCATTAGTAATTGTTGTTCCACCTATTGGAATTACAGAAGTATGAATTACTTTATTGTGCTTGTAAACAGCAAGATCTGTTGTGCCACCACCTATGTCAATCAAAGCAACCCCGGATTGTTTTTCTTGAGGAGTTAACACAGCTTCGGCTGAAGCCAATGGCTCAAGTATTAAAGATTTTACTTTAAGCCCTGAAATCGTAGCACATTTCTTTATGTTATTTACCATTGACATTTGTCCTAGAATTATATGATAGTTGCCTTGTAAAACAGCTCCTGTCATATCGCAAGGATTATCAATACCAGTTTCTTTATCAACTATATATGATTGTGGGATAATATCAAGAATTTCTTCTCCTGGATCAGAAATCATTTGTCGCATAAGATTCTCGAGCTCCTCGAGATGAACTTTCTTTATTATTGAATCTTCATCTGTGATTCTAATGCTGCATCGGTTTTTCTGGCTAAGGACATGCTGCCCAGCAATACCAACAAAGACTTCATTCATTCTTATTCCTGAGTTTTCGAATGCCTTTTTTGTTGCAATTCTAATAGAATTAACGGTTTCGTCAATATTAAGAACTACACCTCTACGAATGCCTTTTGAAGGTGTTGTGCCAAATCCGGTTATTTCAAACTTATTGTCTTTTGTTTTTCTTCCTGTTAAAGCTACAATTTTTGTAGTTCCGATGTCAATTGCTGCGATTGTTTCCATATTTTTTTCCATGTAATTATCTTTTTTTACAAATTACCTGATCAGAGTACTTTAAATTTATACTTGAATATATATTCCAGTCGGTCAGTGCAAAGCCTTTTTTATAAAGAGCTTCAAGCTTCCCCAACTTATATTTATAATTTTCGAGATTGCCTAAAATGATAATATGATTGCCAACTCTAGGTATTAACTCTACTTCCATATTATCATTTATATAAATTTGTTCAATTTGGGCTTGCCATAAGTCATGTCCGTTGATATATTCTACAAAGTTAAATAGTTTCGGCAGATTGACATCACCCGTAATCGAATCGCTTATAATCTGAGGTCGAAAACCTGGATTGAAGAAATCTTCTGATATTTCACCGTTGACAACAATGACATTTGCAGAATATTTACTACATACCGGCATTAATTTACATTCGTCGTCAATATAATAATGATCGTTATTTTTCGTAATTATCCTCATTACTGGATTTTTTTGTTTTAATGTAATGAAAACCTGTCCAGAGAAGTTGCTGTAAACATCCGCTTGTTTGATATAAGGGTCAGATTCTATAATTTTTTCTATTTCACCAAAATTAAGCTTATCTACAATACAAGAGTCTATATTTATATTGTTTGTAATCAACATTTTTTCAACAGTTTCTTTATCAATAAATTTGTGATTATTATCAACTTCAATAATAATTTCGGAACAAATTAGCCTTTGCTTTTCTTTTGAAGCAAAACCAAGCATAGCAATAATATATGCTGTTAGCAATGTCCATTTTAATATTGATAGTATTCTTTTTTTCACTTACTGAACATGTTTATTATTGGTTTAATAAATAAATCAATATCTCCAGCTCCCATAGTTACTAACAATTCTGGTTGCAGTTCTTCGAGTTTTGTTAGTAGTTCCGCTTTGCTGCAAAGATGTTTTTTTGTTGATTTAATAAGTTTTAAGATCATTTCGGAATTTATTCCCGTAATTGGTTTTTCTCTTGCTGGATAAATTGGTAACAAAA
Source organism: Bacteroidales bacterium (assembly GCA_028697515.1). Taxonomy (GTDB): domain Bacteria; phylum Bacteroidota; class Bacteroidia; order Bacteroidales; family ML635J-15; genus Bact-19. The sequence continues at coordinate 6,016 of JAQVEY010000092.1, forward strand.
TTATTTCGTCGCAAATTGACAAACTTTGTGCAAATTCCTGATAGAAATCTGAAGTGCGGCTGTACAAATGCGGCTGAAATACTCCTGTGATTTTTTTGTTCGGATACAAAAGTCTTACTGATGATAAAAATGCACTTATTTCTTTTGGGTGATGTGCGTAGTCATCAATGTATGTTATTTGATTTAATTTAATTCTTATATCAAAACGTCTAATAATACCTTTGAAACTTTCAAGTCCTGCACGAACATCATCATCTGTTGCTCCATTTAGTAATGCAATAGATGCTCCGGCGAGTGCGTTTTCTAGATTGTGATTACCCCCTATTTCATATTTTATTGATTTTATTAATCCTTTAGGATAATTAAGATCGAAATAGCATAGTCCATTTATGTATTTAATATCAGATAAGTAGAAATCACAGCCATTATCCTCGAAACCATAACTGAAAATATTTATTCCGGGTTTTATTGTGTTTTTAATCTCAGAATAAATTTTTGAATTTAGGATGATATTACCGTTTTCTTTTACCTGATTGCAAAATATTACAAAAGCCTCTTTAAGTGAAGCATGATTTTTATAAATATCGAGGTGGTCGGCATCAATGTAAGTAATAAGTGCAGTTGATGGAGTTAGATTGTGAAAAGATCTGTCAAATTCATCTGCTTCTACTACGATATATTCGCTTTTAGGATTTATAAGAATATTTGAGTTTAAGTTTTTTGAAATACCTCCAAGAAATGCAGAGCAAGAGTTTTTTGTTAAACTCATAATATTTGCACAAATTCCTGATACAGAGGTTTTTCCATGAGTTCCGGCAATTGCCAAGCCTTTTTTTGGATTGCTTATCATCCCCAGAATTTCTGCTCGCTTTGAAATCTGAAAATCATTTTGGATAAAATATTGAAATTCTGTTTGATCTTCTGGTATTGCAGGTGTTAAAATGATAAGAGTATTCAAAGGGTTGAGAAATGTTACAGGTATATTATTTATATCATCCTCATAGTGAATATTTATACCCAGATTTTCGAGCATAATACAAATATCGCTTCGGAATCTGTCATAACCAGCAATATTATACCCGATTGAGTAAAAATATTGAGCAAGAGCACTCATTCCGATTCCTCCGATTCCAAGAAAGTATATGTTTTTATATTTACTGTCCATTGGCTAATTTATGTACTTCTTCTGCAATAATATCTGCAGCATCTGGAAGTTCAAGTTTTTTAATATTTTGTGATAGTTCTTTCTGTTTTTCTATATCAGTAAGTAAGTTAAAAGCGCCATCAATAAGTTTTTCGCGTGCTTCCATATCACTTATCATAATTGCTGCATTAATGCTTGTGAGTGCTTGTGCGTTTTTTGTTTGGTGATCTTCTGCAACGTTTGGTGATGGAACAAAAATTACTGGTTTGCCAACTATACAGAGTTCTGAAATAGTGCTAGCTCCAGCTCTTGAAATGATTATATCTGCAATAGAATATGCTAAATCCATTCTGTAAATAAAATCATTCATGTAAACTGATGAAGTATTTATATTTGCAATAATATCTTTTGCCTGAGGAAAATAAGTTTTCCCTGTTTGCCAGATTATTTGAATATCTTTTTCAATTAATCTTTTCAATCCATTCGCAATGCTTTCATTTATTGTTTTAGCACCAAGGCTTCCTCCGACAGCAAATAGTATTGGTTTGTTTGGATTTAGTCCAAAAAACTTATATGCTTCTTCTGATTTATGTGGGATGTTTTTTATATCTGCTCTTACAGGATTTCCGGTTTTAATGATTTTTTCTTTGGGAAAGAATCTTTCCATATTATCATAGGCAACGCAAATTTTTGAAGCCTTTTTTGCAAGAAGTTTGTTGGTAACTCCGGCATACGAATTTTGTTCTTGAATTAGGCAAGGAATTTTGAGTGAAGCAGCAGCACGTAAAGCCGGACCACTTGCATAACCACCAACGCCAACTACTACGTCAGGGGCAAAATCTTTTATTATTCTTTTTGCTTTTCTAAGACTCTTTAGTACTTTAAATGCAAATGAAAACATTGAAAAGGATAATTTCCTTTGCATTCCTACTACGGGAAGCCCTACAATTTTATAACCAGCGGCTGGGACTTTTTCCATTTCCATTTTTCCTTCAGCTCCAATAAATAGAATATCGGTATCGGGATAGT
>JAQVEY010000093.1 GCA_028697515.1 Bacteroidales bacterium
TTATGCAGACATGACAAATAAAAGAAAAAACAAAACACAATCTTTGTTTTGATGAAAATAAATACCATTAAAAATGTCCATTACAAGATAAGGTCTCTAAAAAACCATTATTTTTGTCCATTACTCCTAATTTAATCTTAACAATATAAAATATATTTTTTATTCAGTCCTTCCCGGATAAACTTCTCCTTTTTCTGTATGAAAATTTTGGATGAAATTAGCAGAATGGTATTAATTATTCTGTTCCGACATTTTGACGGAACACCGCTGATGTCGCATTCGGTAATTTGCGTGTAAGAAATATTTGAGTGAAGCGGTTAAACAGAAAAGCTGTTTGAGCAAAGCGAGTTCTTTTCTGTGAGCGAACGAAAATATTTCTAGCAAATTATCGGCAGCGACAATCTTTTTTTGCTTATTTTTTTTTGATAAAAAAAGTAAGTGCCAGTCCGGCATGAGGACAAGCAAATGACAAATTTGGGTTTATTCAATTACGATTTGATGGAGTGTATTATCTGGCATAAAAGAAAAGAGCCGTCAAAAACGGCTCTTTTCTTTTACTATAGTCTGCCTTTTATACAAAAGTGTTTTTTATTCAGTCCTTCCCGGATAAACTTCTAAAGCATGTTTCAATGTTTCAATAGCATTTCTTAAATCATCTATTTTTAAAACATAAGCAATACGTACTTCATTTTTACCTAATCCTTTTGTATTGTAAAAACCAGTTGCAGGTGCAACCATTACAGTTTGTTTATTATATTCAAAATCTTCCAGTATCCATTGTGAGAATCTGTCCGCATCGTCAATAGGAAGTTTAACTACAGTATAAAAAGCTCCTTTTGGGTTTGGACAATATACACCAGGAATCTTATTTAATTCGCTTACCATGAAGTTACGCCTTAAAATATACTCATCATACACTTCTTTAAAATATTCTGCAGGTGTATCAATGGCTGCTTCTGCTGCAATCTGTCCAAATGAAGGCGGACACAATCTTGCCTGAGCAAATTTCATGGCAGTTTTGATGACTTCTTTATTTTTTGTTATCAACCATCCAACCCTTGCACCACACATACTATATCTTTTGGATACAGAATCAAGCATAATTACATTTTGTTCTAATCCCGGTAGATTCATTGCCGAAAAATGTGTGTGGCCATCATAACAGAATTCTCTGTAAACTTCGTCAGAATATAAATAGAGATCATATTTTTTTACTATCTCTGCCAGTCTGAATAATTCTTCTTTGGAATATAAATATCCAGTCGGATTATTAGGGTTACAAATTACTATACCTTTTGTTTTAGGAGTTATTATTTTTTCAAATTCTTCTATTGACGGTAAAGCAAAATCATTTGCAATAGATGAAGTAATAGGTTTTATAACTACTCCTGATTGAATTGCAAAACCGTTATAATTAGCATAAAATGGTTCCGGAATAATAACTTCATCGCCAATGTTAAGTGTTGACATAAAAGATATTGTGATAGCTTCAGAACCGCCATTAGTAACAATAATTTCTTCAGAATTAACATTAATGTCAAATTTCTTATACGATTCAGCTAGTTTTTTTCGGTACGAAACATTTCCTGCCGAATGGCTGTACTCGATTACAGTTTCTTTAATGTTTTTTATTGCATTTAATGCAAGTTCTGGAGTTTTAATGTCGGGTTGACCTATATTCAAATGATAAACCTTTACTCCGCGGCTTTTTGCTGCTTCCGAATAAGGAACAAGCTTCCTTATTGGTGATGAAGGCATTGCTAAACCTTTGTCTGAAATCTGTGGCATTTTTGTATGTTTTTTAATTATTTAATATTTAAACTTTATTTATTTTTAGTCTTGTTAATATCTTCAGAACCACTATTTATCTTTACTTTTTCAATCTTTTTAGTTTCGATATCTTTTAGTTTTATTTCTCCTGCAGGGACATTTTTATTAAATTTCAAGCTCTCACCTTCTTCATTTAAAACCTCTCCTTTAACAACCAACTGAATTGGATTTTCTATGCCATCGATATAGACATAAACAGTTTTGTTAAACTTGCCCACAATTTTTGAATTGTATGTTACAGTTATTTCGCCTTTTTTCTTTTTGGCAATTTCTTCGCGTGGCCATTCTGTCCCAGTACAACCACAAGATGCTCTTACGTTGGTTAATATTACTGGTTTTTTTGAAATATTCTTAAACTTAAAGACAGCTATTGCCTCTGCATCGTAATCTAGAACGCCAAAATCATATTCCAGACTTTTAAAAACTATTAAACCAGATTTCTCAGTCTTCGAAGGTTCTGGTTTTACTTTTTCCTGCGAAAAGGAATAACTTGCTGTTAGACAAACAATAGCAATGATTATAATATTTTTCATAATTTATTTTTTTAACAAAATTAGATAAAATTCAGTAATTGCAACTAAGTTTTATAATGTTTTTAGAATTATATGTTTTTTATTATATAATTTGATATTTTTACGCTCTGAATGAAGAAAACCGCAATAATAATAGGAGCAGGACCTGCAGGTTTAACAGCAGCATTGGAGTTGCTTAGGAAAACTGACATAAAACCTGTTGTTGTGGAAAGGTCAGCAGACATTGGAGGAATTTCAAAAACTGTTAATTATAAAGCTAATCGTATTGATATAGGTGGACATAGATTTTTTTCAAAGTCTGATGTGGTAATGAATTACTGGAAAGAGCTATTTGAAATTTCCGTATCTCCTGCAAATTATCCAAAAAACAAAAAGTGGGACTTAACTACTGATAATGTGTTCATTAAACGCGATAGATTGTCTCGTATATATTATCTTCGAAATTTCTTTGACTATCCGGTTAGCCTTAACGGAAATACCATAAAAAATCTAGGTTTATTCAGAATTATTAAAATTGGTTTTAGCTATTTGTGGGTTAAAATATTCCCCATAAAAAACGAAAAAAGTCTGGAGGATTTCTTTATAAACCGTTTTGGAAAAGTTCTTTATCAGACTTTTTTTAAAGATTATACGGAAAAAGTATGGGGTAAATCCTGCAAGGAACTATCGGCAGAATGGGGTGCACAACGAATTAAGGGGCTGTCTGTTACTAAAGTAATTTCAAATTATTTCAAATCCTTATTTCAGTCAAATACACAGGATATTTCGCAAAAAGATAAAGAAACAAGTCTAATCGAAAAGTTTCTCTATCCGAAATACGGACCGGGACAATTGTGGGAATTTGTGGCACAAAAAATTGAAGAATCCGGCGGTGAGATATTAATGAACTGCGAATTTGTTGGATTAATGCAAAATTCAGATGGAAGATTTACTATAACCTGCAAAACCGAAAACCAACAAAAAGAGTTTAATGCTGATTATGTTTTTAGTACTACTTCGGTAAAAAACTTAGTCAATGCAATGTCAGAAGTTCCTAAAAATGTTAAAACTATAGCTAATGGACTTTTGCACCGAAATTTTATTACTGTTGGTTTACTGCTTAATAAATTGAAAATAAAGAATCACACAAAAATTGAAACCTTAAATCAACTTATTCCTGATAATTGGATTTATATGCAGGAATCTGATATCAAGATGGGTAGAATTCAAATTTTTAATAACTGGAGCCCTTTTATGGTAGCAGATGAAAACAATGTATGGATTGGACTTGAATATTTTTGTGACCCCGGAGATGAAATGTGGGTGATGGAAGGCGGGGCATTTATCGAAATGGCTATAAATGAACTCGAAAAAGTCGGAATTATAGATAAAAATGATGTGCTTGACTCTACTATTATAAGAATGGAAGACACATATCCGGTTTATTTCGGTAGTTACGATAAATTTGATATTGTAAGAGAATATCTCGACAAAATTGAAAATCTCTATCTTATTGGAAGAAGCGGAATGCACAGATACAATAATTCAGACCATTCAATGCTCACTGCAATTACTGCAGTGCAAAATATAATTGAGCAAAGAAAAGATAAATCTAATATCTGGGATGTTAATACCGAACAGGATTATCATGAGGAGAAGGAGAGGAAGTAACTGATTTAAATCTTGATTTTATTTACAGCACTTAAAGAAATCAAGTACCTTATCTGTTTCGCTTTCCCAGTAGTCGTAGTTGTGACCTGCATAATCAGGAAAGTTGCCAACCAGTTTGAGTTCAGGATGATATTTGTGAATGGAATCATACATAGCTTTGCTTTGAATGTATGGCGAAACATTATCAGCTTTGCCGTGTCCTATATATGTTGGTACTACATAGTTATTACAATCATAAGCAAAGCATTCTTTTTTCCATCTTTCCGGAAAATCGCTGTAATGCCCTAAAAATGAATAATATAAATACTCATCTTGCATCGAAGTAATATCAAAATCGCCAGAAAGACTCGCTGCTCCTTTAAATAATTCTGGCATGTAATAAGCCAGAAGTGTAGCTCCTCTTGCTCCTGTTGATATGCCTGCGACCATTGTATTTTGCCCGGGTTTTAGTAAACCTAATTGATTTTGAATATCAGGAATTTGAGTCTCCATTATCCATGTTATTGTCGGATATTTCTGATAATCAGCAATTGTCTGGGGATAAATTTCGAGAGTGTAATTTGCTTTTTTATAATCCGGAATTATCAATACATATCCTTGTTTTAGGGCTTTCTCACAAAATGTTGTTTTGGCACACCACTCATCTGCAGGCAAATTCCAACCATGTAGCATTAAAATACAACCAATTAAATCTGTTTCGGTATCAGGATACATAATGTTTGTTGTAACAATAAAACAACAATCATATTTATAAGTTAGTACCGTATCTGAACCTTGAGGAATTTCTACAATTAAATTCTGGGTTTTATTAGTGTCAGATTTCTTTTCATTCACTTTATGTTCTTTATTATTACACGCAAATAATGAAATAATCATTATTGTTAAGCTAAGAATAATTGCTTTGTCCATTTTAGTAATTTAAATTTTATTCTTATAATTGTCGCTAAATTAAAAAAAAACAGTGAAACAATCAGGAATTATACAAAAGATTGGCTTATTAACGGCTATTTCATACGTTATCGCCAATATGGTGGGAACAGGAGTATTTCTGACGGCGAAACTCAAATACTAATAATTTTATAATCTTCTCAATATGAATGTGTTGTAAATTTTCGACACTATTTTGTAGATCACAAGCATAAAATTAAATTATTTATTTGCTTATTCTCAAAAGAACAATTCTCATCAATAACCGAAAAGAATTCTAAATCTATATTAATAGCATAATCAGTAAATAATGCAACCAAACAGTATTCGAAGCTCCGCGGGTTGGACATGGCAAAACGGCGGGAAGCTCAAGCGGTGAGAGCGAAATAATTAGAATTGTGTCGAGCCGATATATCGTTCCTAAAACAAATATATTCGATGGCAAGAGGTGTTGGCATTTGTTTTAGGCCAGGTTGACGGACAATTCTATTGTTTCGCTTGAGGTGGGTTGGGTAGCATCGTTTTGCCTTGATTTCTTTGTAACTTTCTTTATCAAGAAAGAAAGTTTGATTTACTAAAATAAATGGAATAGCAATGACAAAATCAGGAGTTTAAACTTTTATTACATTTCTCATGTATTCTATTATTGCACGCAAATAATGAAATAATCATTATTGTTAAGCTAAGAATAATTGCTTTGTTCATTTTAGTAATTTAAATTTTATTCTTATAATTGTCGCTAAATTAAAAAAAAACAGTGAAACAATCAGGAATTATACAAAAGATTGGCTTATTAACGGCTATTTCATACGTTATTGCCAATATGGTGGGGACAGGTGTATTTACTTCACTTGGTTTTCAGTTAGCAGGAGGAGTAACAGATATATCAGCAATAATTATTTTATGGTTGATGGGAGGTATAATTGCTTTTACCGGAGCTCAGGTTTATGGTGAACTTGGTTCTGTAATGCCTCGTTCAGGCGGTGAATATCATTTTTTAACTGAATTATACCACCCATCGGTCGGATTTATGTCCGGTTTCTTTTCAATGTTCGTGGGTTTCGCTGCCCCGATTGCTTTGGCAGCCATGGCTTTAGGTCAGTATTTTTCTAATGTTTATGATGGTATTGATCCAAGATTTATTGCTGCTGCTGTAATTCTTTTGACCACTTTTGTTCATGGTTATAGTGTTAAATCAGGTGGAGCATTTCAAGTGATTTTTACTGTTATCAAAATTGTTTTAATTGTTGGTTTTATAATTGCCGGTTTTTTCTTTGCTCCAGAGCATGAACAAATATCCATAATACCTACATCTACTACATGGAATCAAATTTTAAGTGCCGGATTTGCGGTCTCTTTGATTTATGTTTATTATTCTTATTCGGGTTGGAATGCTTCTGCTTATTTCGTGTCTGAATTAAAAAATCCTATGAAAAACCTTCCTAGATCATTGATAATAGGGACTCTTATCGTAACCGTTTTATATTTATTACTTAATTTTGTCTTTCTGTATGTTTCTCCGGTAACCAGTCTTTCCGGTCAGCTTGACGTTGGTGCAGTAGCTGCAACTGACATCTTTGGCCTTAAAGGCGGAGTAATTATGTCAGGTTTAATTAGTCTTTTACTTATTTCTACAATTAGTTCTATGGTATTTGCAGGTCCAAGAGTAATACAAGTAATTGGAGAAGATTATCCTTCTTTGGGATTTATGAGTAAAAAAAGAAAAAACGGAGTTCCTCTGGTTGCAATTTTAGTACAATCTTCAATAAGTTTAATTTTGCTATTTACTTCTACTTTCGAAGCATTGCTTACTTATCTTGGATTTGTAATGAATATTTTTGCATTCCTTACAATTTTAGGCGTATTTGTTCACCGTCGTAGATTCCCCAAAATGGAAAGACCATATAAAACTATGGGATATCCTGTTGTACCAATAATATTTATGCTCTTTGTGATTTGGAATGTAATATATTTATTTAGAGAGAAAACTACTGAAACGCTTATTGGATTAGGTACATTACTCGTCGCTTTGGGTTTTTATTATTTATTAAAAGTTCTTTCACCTAAGAAAATTGAGAATGAATAAGATTTGTATTTATTTGTGTATTTTGATATATGTTACTGCTGTTCTTGCCTGTGGAAATAGAACGGAAGTGAAGGAGATTAAAGTTGAGGTTCCTCAGGATAGCATTGTCGAAATTCCTCCTATCGATACTTTCTCTTATGATGGTTTTAATTCTGTTGCATACATTCTTGCAGGTAAACAGCCACTTGACAGTAATTTATTTCAAAATGTAATAAATAGTAAGGAGTTTGCTAATCATAAATCGTTAATGGAGAATAAATGGAGTACTCATAAAACTAAATTAGATATAATAACTGATTGGAGCAACGAGCATATTGTTAGTGCAGATACAGTATTTTATCCTTTTGGTGGACCGGATTTTAATTATCTGGCAGCATTCTTTCCTGATTGCAGGTTCTCGGTTCTTATTGGACTTGAAAAAGGTGGTAAAATACCTTTTTCCGATTCTTTGTCAATAGCTAAATATGCCGAGATATTTACTGCAATAACTAGCTCTGTAGCATCAAATCTCGAATTTAGTTTTTTTAGAACCAATAGCATGGCAAGAGATCTTGCTGGTTATCTCGAAGGAACTTTGCCAATAATTATGATGTTTATGTCAAGACATGATTTCGAAATAATAAATATAAACCCAGTTTTTATTAATAATCAGGGATATTTTGAATATTTTGATAAAGAAAGAATTTATGATTACAGTTTGAATAAAGATTTTGAAGATTCATTTGAAATAATCTATAAAAAGGAAAATGAAGATTTTTTAAGGAAATTGTATTATTTCTCAATGGATTTGTGTGATTCTGCATTGAATAAGCAATCATTTTCACTTATGATGGATAATTATTTTGAAGGCAAGACATGCTTTCTAAAGGCAGCTTCATATTTGCTTGACAGACCTCAGTTTACTATAATGAAAAATTTGATTCTCGACAATTGTGATGTTATTATTACCGGACCTTCAGGTATGCCTTTTAAAGCTTTTGATAATACTTGGGATATCGAATTGTTTGGAAATTATATCGGACCTTGTAGTCTTTTTAGTGGACGTCAGCATCCCGAACTCAAGGAAGCTTATGAAAAAGGCAATCCATCGCCTATAAACTTCAAGTTCGATTATCATGCAACGCATCATAGTCTAATAATAGCAACTAAAAGTATCAAGAC
>JAQVEY010000094.1 GCA_028697515.1 Bacteroidales bacterium
TCACTACCCGTCCCGACACTATTTTCGGAGCTACTTTCATGGTTCTTGCTCCCGAACATGAATTAGCAGAAACATTAGCAACATCAGAATATAAGAAAAAAGTTGAGGACTATATTATTCAGGCAAAAAACAGGTCAGATGTTGAAAGAATGGCTGAAAAGAAAGTCAGTGGTCAATTTACCGGTTCTTATGCATTAAATCCCTTTACGAAACAAGGAATACCTATTTATATTGCCGATTACGTTTTAATAGGATATGGAACTGGAGCAATTATGGCGGTTCCGGGTCATGACAGTCGAGATTTTGCATTTGCACGTCACTTTGATTTGCCAATTATACAGGTTGTTCAAAAACCCGGCGAAGAAACAATTCCAACATCAGAATGGGAAGAGTCATACGACTCTAAAGAAGGCGTAATGATAAATTCGGGATTCATCAATGGACTTGAAGTTAAAAAAGCTATATCTGAAATAACAAAAAATCTTTCCGAATCAGGAATTGGCGAGAGAAAAACAAATTTTAGACTGCGCGATGCCATTTTCAGTCGTCAGCGTTATTGGGGAGAACCTTTTCCAATTTACTATAAAGAAGATATTCCTCATGTTTTAAGTATTGAAGAATTACCGCTCGAGCTGCCCGAAATAGACAAATATATACCAACCGAAGACGGAGAACCCCCTCTTGCAAGAGCAGAGAAATGGGAAACTTTTGACGGTTATCGTTTGGAAACGTCAACAATGCCAGGTTTTGCAGGATCATCAGCATATTACTTAAGATACATGGACCCCAATAATGAATGGGAACTGGTGTCAGAAAAGGCTGTAAACTACTGGCAAGACGTTGACTTATACATTGGCGGACGTGAACACGCAACCGGTCATTTAATATATGCCAGATTCTGGAATAAATTTCTTTATGACTTGGGACTTACTCCTAAAGATGAGCCATTTCGAAAAATGATAAACCAGGGAATGATACAGGGTCGCTCAAATTTTGTTTACAGAATTTCTGGAACTAACCAATTTGTTTCATATAATCTAAAAGAAAAATATGAAACCCAGAAAATACATGTAGATGTAAATATCGTTGAAAATGATATTCTTGACATTGAAAGATTTAAAAAATGGCAACCCGATTATGCAAAATCTGAATTTATTTTAGAAAAAGATGGCAAATATCATTGTGGTTGGGAAGTCGAAAAAATGTCAAAAACATTCTATAATGTTCAAAATCCAGACGATCTTGTCGAAAAATATGGAGCAGATACCCTTAGAATGTACGAAATGTTTCTTGGTCCAATCGAACAGGCAAAACCTTGGGACACAAACGGAATTGAAGGTGTTTCGAGATTTCTGAAAAAATTCTGGAGACTTTATCACAATGAAAATAATGAGTTTTGTCTATCAGAGGAAAAACCAACATCTGAAGAATTAAAGATAATACACAATACAATCAAAAAACTAACTAACGATATTGAAAGATTTTCTTTTAATACCGGAGTGAGTAATCTGATGATCTGCGTAAATGAACTTATGAAATGTAATAAGCGTCAGGTATTAGAACCTTTGTGCATTCTTATTTCTCCTTATGCACCTCATATTGCCGAAGAAATATGGACACTGCTTGACCATAAAGATAGCATTACTGAAGCAGCATGGCCAGAATATAATGATAAATATATAGTCGAAAACAGCTATAATTATCCTGTATCATTTAACGGCAAGACAAGATATATGCTCGAACTTCCTGTTGATTTGAATCAAACTCAAATTGAAGAGATTGTAAAATCGAATGAGAATACCATAAAGTGGATTGAGGGTAAACAAATTGTTAAGTTTATCTTTGTACCTAAGAAGATTATAAATATAGTTTTGAAGTAGAATTTCATATCTTAAGTCAAGCTCAGTTTTTGTTTAAACGTTTAAAGATTGTTTCAATTAAATAGTCCTCATAATATAATTATTTAATTCCCTTTGTTATTAAGCTAATAGTTTTTATCTTTGACCAAGAGAGACCAGAACTTTTTTATGATGAATTTTAAACTATTTTTCCTATTTTTATTGTGTATTAGCTTAAAAACTTACTCACAAAATAAACTTCCATATCCTATCATTTTTATCCATGGTCTCGCCGGTAGTGAAAACACATTCGGTGAAAGTATGGAATACTTGCGTGACAGCTTTCAGCTTGGAGAGATTAATGTCTTTGATGTTGTGTTGAATGCTGATAACGACTTGGAAACAGCTTTATTGGAAAATGATGTAAAATGGGAGAATTTCACTTATAATGAAGATTTAATCTATGTTGGTAGAAGGAATTATACAGACGAAATGGATGATTATGTGCAAGAATGGACAGAATCCAGTATTTTTGCAATAAATTTCAAGGAAGAAAATATTAAAGGTGCAAATGGGACTTTTAACGACTATTTTGACCAGAGTAATCAATCTGCCATCTACAAACAAGGCTATGCACTAAACAAAATGATACAGGAGGTTCTTGATTTTACAGGTGCCGACAAAGTTATATTAGTAGGCCATTCGATGGGTGGATTGTGTATCAGAGAGTATTTGCAAAGAACTAATGAAAATAGTGTTCATGTAAACTGGATTAATCCTACAGTTGAAGACGGGCATATGGTAGCAAGAGTAGCAACATTTGGAACCCCGCATTTGGGATCTAATACATCTCCCGACCCAACTAAATCGGACATCCCTGACGAACAGGGCAAATCTGAGGCTAACCGAGACATGCTTTGGGAATATGATTCCTATAACTTTTGCGAAACATATCCTCAGGGAATTTATCTATTTGGAGGAAATGAGAATTGTATCGCAAGCGAAAGCGGAATTTTCGGAAACACAACCTTTGATAATGTTGATATTAATTGTAATGGAAGCCAGACTGATGATATAATTGGAATAAATGAAGGACCAGAAAGTCAGTCTTATAATCCAGCAATGCCATTACCGTCGAACATCAAATATACTTATATGACATCAATCTGGCTTGATTGGGATATAGAATTGGTTGGAGATGGAGCAGTTGATATAAATAAACAATGGCTGTACGATCAGGACAGGAATCCTGTTCCTATAGGCATTACAGATACATTACTAACTGATGTTTTTCACACAAGCGAAGGCAATGATTACTACACACTTATCCGAGGCCTTGACGAGCCAAGTCAATTCTCACTTGCATATATTTTAGAACCTGATGATGAAAGAATTGGTTTGGTTACCCATCAACAAAATGGACTAGCTATTGACGAAGACACTTATAAACTTAAATGTGGGACTAATCAAACAATAGAATATATATTCAATGGCGCATCTTCAGATGTAAACACAATTAAGTTTTATGATTTAAACGAAAATCTAATACTTTCTAAAACAATCTCTAACTCAGTTGATACTACTATTATTAATGTACCTCTTAGTGACGACGGTATTTATGTAAAGTTGATTGGAGCTGCCACGCCATCAAGTTGGAAAAATCCATATAAAACGCAGTTTAAACCTATTGAAACGACAAAAGTTGAAAATGGAAACGATTTCTATGCAAGTATTTTTCCAAATCCTACAAATGGCTTATGTAGATTCAGCTTTTTAAATTACGAAAACTGTGATATCGAGATATTTAACTCTAATTCTGTTGAAGTCTTTCATTCAAAAATAACTAATCTGGAAGAAATAGATTTTAGCTTTCTTAAGAATGGTATTTATACTGTTAAATTTGATTTTGAGACACTTAGTCTAAATCATAAGTTAGTTATAATACGATAAAAATCAAATAGTGTAATTTGTTGTTTTATTGCTTAAGAATTTTTCTAGTATAACTACCATTGTCATCGGCAACTTTGACTATATACAAACCTTGTGGTTTGTTACTAATATCAATTGTTGTCATTTTACCTTTATAAACAGTTTGACCTGTAATATTTAAGACCTCTACACTTCTAATATTTTTACCTTTAATAAAGATAACTCCTGAACTAGGATTTGGTGTAATGAGCAATGTTTCTCCATTCTTTTTTGTCGTTATGTCTGAAGTTTCTGGAATCCAATTTATGGAAACATTAGAAAAACTAGGTTGATTTGAAGGATTCAGAGTTTGACTTTCGGTTCCTTTTGTAAACAAAAATGTTGAATAATTCCCTGTAGCATTTTTATCTGTAAGTTCTATTCTTAATCTATAGTTTCCATCTGGCATTAATTCTCCTTCTGTATTTTTGCCATCCCAAACATAAGTTCTGGTAGTATGCCCTGTATAAGTCGCCCCAGTTATAGCATCAGTAGTATTAAAGCCCGAAGATGTTTCCCAAATATTTAAGTGAGTTTTATATGAGCCAGTATAAGCATATAATGTTTTTACAAAACTCTCTGATTCATCTTCAATCCAAACAGCCACAATGTTTTTAGGTGCATAGCCACCACCAGCATTACCAGTAGTAACACCAAGACTTAACTCTCCGCTAGTTTGAGCTAATAAACTAATAATTGAAAAGAATGTACAGATAAATATTATTAATATTTTCATTCTAAATGTTAATTATTAAATAAAAAAAAAGTTCTGCTTAATAATAAAACAAAACTCTTTAATTTATCTTAATTTACTAAATTATTTTATTCCATAAGTAAATCCAATACTTGCATTTACATATTTTGCAATAGGTGCCTGACTGCTTGCAAGTTTTATCATTTCCATGCCGTTATTTACTCTGTCTAAAGCAATAAATGAAAAATCCATAGTAATTGCCATATTATCGTTAATCCAATAACGAGGACTAACACCTACTATAAAATTCAAAATTCTATCTGCACGAACTGCTGAACTTTCTTTGTTTGATAAATATGAAATACCTCCGCCACCATGAGCTAACAATCCAAATGGAGCCATGTCTAAATTAAAAAAACCATCAATATCAACAACACCCTGACCTGAAACCCTGACAAGGTTTGAATAAGTTTTTGTTTCAGAATCCATATATGTTGATGTAATGCGATCAAATCCCATATCAAGTTTTACACCTAAAGAACCTAACATATCACTTTCTGTTAAATCACTTAACATATAAGTAATTCCAAGTCCACCACATAAATCAGCTGTTGCTGTTTCATATCCTGAACCTGCCGATGTTTTCATTTTAAGAAGACGACCACCGAAATTCAGATCAATTAAATAAGATGCTTTATCTTGTGCAAATAAGCCCAAAGCCATTACTATTACAACTGAAAACAAAATACATTTTTTCATAACAAAATATTTATAGTTTATACTAAATAATAATGTAAAACTACAATATTTTTTTTATTCACAAAAATATAATTGATTTTTTTTCCATATTATAAATTTTATCAACAATTTATATCGTATATAATGTATAAATAAAAAAACTAAGAAATAAAAATATTCAATTCTTATTTTTATAAACCCTTGATTATAAGAAGCAAACGTATAAGAATAAATAATCGCATCAAATAATGCATTTTTTATCCTTTGTTTTTCAAAATTATCTTATTTTTGCAATCGTTTGTATGATAAATCATAGCTATGGTTTATTAACAGATTAAAATACGCCCATTGTCCCGGGAAAGTCAGTAAACACTTGATGAATCAAGCTGACACTAAGATTAGGCTATAGTCCTTTATGGGACTGAGGAAGCGAAGCTATAAGAATATGTTAAGATTTTCAACAATAAGTAGATTAAATATTGCATAAAATAGACAATTATTTATGAAAACAGCTTTAATAACAGGTATTACCGGACAAGACGGAAGTTATCTGGCAGAATTACTACTATCAAAAGGCTACACAGTTCACGGACTAATCAGACGTAGCAGCTCTTTTAACACTTTTAGAATAGATCATTTATACAATAATAAGGATTTATTAAATAAAAGATTCTTCCTACATTACGGCGATCTTACAGATTCCAGCAACTTAAACAGAATTCTTGAAAAAACTGCACCAGATGAAATCTACAATCTAGGAGCTCAAAGTCACGTTCAGGTGTCGTTTGAAGTACCTGAATATACTGCTGAAGTTGATGGTGTTGGCACCCTAAGGTTTTTGGATGCAATTAAAGAAAGAGGAATACAAACAAAGTTTTATCAAGCTTCTACTTCAGAATTATATGGAAAGGTTCAGGAAATTCCTCAAACCGAGAAAACACCCTTCTATCCACGCAGTCCTTATGGCGCGGCTAAACTTTATGCTTACTGGATTGTTGTAAATTATCGTGAAGCATACAATTTGTTTGCTTGTAACGGAATCTTGTTCAATCATGAGTCAGAACGGCGAGGTAAAACATTTGTTACGAGGAAAATTACTGTAGCAGTGTCAAAAATAATGACAGGACAACTAGATATGCTATTGCTGGGTAATCTTGATGCTAAAAGGGACTGGGGCTATGCTCCTGAATATGTTGAGGGAATGTGGAGAATGTTGCAGGCAGACGAACCCGATGATTATGTGTTGGCGACAGGCGAAACGCATACTGTACGCGAATTTGTTGAGGAATCATTTAAAGTTTTGGGTGAGGATATTGAATGGAAAGGTAAAGGAATTGATGAACAAGGCTTTCTTAAATCAAGCGGAAAAGCAGTAGTGGGAATAAATCCAAGATATTTCAGACCAGCAGAGGTTGAATTGTTAATTGGAAATCCTGCAAAAGCAAAAGAAAAACTTAAATGGGAACCAAAAACAACATTTAAAGAATTGGTAAAGTTGATGGTTAAGGCAGACTACGAAAAAGCGAAGAAGAAATTGCATTAAGAAAATAACCACAAAGGCACGAAGGGCACAAAGAAAATTTAAACCCTCTGTGTACTTTGTGACTCTGTGGTGAAAAAAAATAACTATGAAAAAAATGGGTTCTTGTAAATAAAATATAACCACAAAGGCACGAAGAGCACAAAGGAAATTCAATTCCTCTGTGTACTTTGTGACTCTGTGGTGAAAAAATAACTATGAAAAAAATGGGTTCTTGTAAATAAAATATAACCACGAAGGCACGAAGAGTACAAAGGAAATTCACTTTCTCTGTGTACTTTGTGACTCTGTGGTGAAAAAATAACTATGAATAAAATGGGTACTTGTAAATAAAATATAACCACGAAGGCACGAAGAGCACAAAGAAAATTCACTTTCTCTGTGTACTTTGTGACTCTGTGGTGAAAAAATAACTATGAAAAAAATGGGTTCTTGTAAATAAAATATAACCACAAAGGCACGAAGAGCACAAAGGAAATTCAATTCCTCTGTGTACTTTGTGACTCTGTGGTGAAAAAAATACTATGAATAAAATTGGGTACTCGTTATAAAAAATATAACCACGAAGGCACGAAGAGTACAAAGGAAATTCACTTTCTCTGTGTACTTTGTGACTCTGTGGTGAAAAAACTCTTAAACCATGGAAGAGAATGAAATTTCAAATATAATAATTAAGTGCGCTATAGAAGTTCATAAGTTTCTAGGCCCCGGATTATTAGAAAGTTCTTATGAAGCTTGCTTGGCATACGAATTAAAACAGAAAAACTTAAGGATACAACAACAATTATCATTGCCACTTATATATAAAGATGTTAAACTTGATGCTGGCTATAGGATAGATTTATTGGTTGAAGACAAAGTTATTATAGAAATTAAATCTGTCGAAGCTATTGCTGACATCCATATTGCTCAAATACTTACATACCTAAAATTAAAAGATTTAAAACTGGGATTATTAATAAACTTCAATTCAGTATTACTTAAGAATGGGATTAAAAGAGTAATAAATGGGTACTTGTAATAAAATATAACCACAAAGGCACGAAGAGTACAAAGGAAATTTACTTTCTCTGTGTACTTTGTGACTCTGTGGTGAAAAACAAAAATACTATGAATAAAAATTCGAAAATATATTTAGCCGGGCATACCGGATTGGTTGGCTCTGCAATACACAGAAATCTATTCAGAAAGGGGTATCAAAACATTATTGGAAAAACAATTGAAGAACTTGATCTAAAAAAACAATCAGCAGTTGAGGAATTCTTCCAAAAAGAAAAACCTGAATATGTTATCATAGCTGCTGCAAAAGTAGGTGGAATAATTGCCAATAATATTTATCGTGCAGAGTTTATTTATTATAATTTGACAATTCAAAATAATCT
>JAQVEY010000095.1 GCA_028697515.1 Bacteroidales bacterium
TTGCATCTGACTATGAAGTCCATAACCAAATGACAAAGATTGATTTGAGGCAGTTTGCAGTTTAAAACTTATCCTCGGTTCTGCTGACCATTTATTGTTAGAAGTCAGTTGCTGGAAATGTATTCCCGTAAACATGCCAAATTTACTTGAGAACTTGTGATTCCATTGTGCATACGCCTGTAGCAGAATTATTCCGGCAGTATCAATTTCGGTTTGCTTTACATAAGTGTTACCCCAGCCAAAATATTCACCAATATAAACAGAATCAACATAATTAATAGAATATATATCTGCTGAAATACCTAAATCAATATAATTCTTAGAATTGAGCTTTGACCTGTATTTTGATCCTGCACTTATGCGGGTTTCTTTATTGTTTTCGTGATAAAACTGAGTTTTGTGTGCAATAAATACAGAATCTCCCGAATTGGCAAGTTCAACAGAGTCTAACTCGTATTCGAAATTATCAAGAGTGGTTTGTACTCCTGATGCTGAAAAATTTGCAAAAGATTCTATTCTGGATTTATCGTTTAAGAAATATAGATGATGCAAAGAATAAGTCATCATATCAGAACCATTTCGGGTATCTGATCCGCTGAAATTATAAAAAGACCCATCATTATCGTTACGATGGTCAAAGAAAATGCTTGAGTTTCCGATTATGCCTGTTAAACTCAATTTGCCTGCTTTGTTTGTAGGGATATTGACTTTAAATGTTAGATCCTGATATTTTGGTACAGCACCACCCGCAACAGCAAAACCAATTTTGTCCATAACATCAAGAGTAGAATTACGATAATTAACAATATAAGAAGCAGGATTTGTTTTTACAAAAGGTCCTTCGGCACCGAGTTCAAAGCCATTAAATCCAATTTGAAACAAGTATTCGCGTTGTTGATTATTTCCGTTTCGCATATTAAGATCAAATACTCCCGAAAGGGAATTTCCAAACTCAGCTGGCCAAGCTCCGGTGAAAAAATCAGAATTTGTCAGCAAATTATTATTTAGCATACTAACAGGTCCGCCTGTACTTCCTAAAGCTCCGAAATGATTTGGATTTGGGATATTTACACCGTCTAATCTCCATAGTAATCCTGCCGGAGAATTACCACGAATGATTATATCATTACGTTGGTCACCTGCTGTAAAAACACCTGCGAAATTTTGCACCATACGACTGGGATCTCCCAAACTACCTGCATATTTCTCTGTTTCTTCAATACTAAAAGAACGGGCACTTACAGTCGCCATTTTGTTCATCGGTTTATCCTTATCATATCCGCTTTTGATTATTACCTCTTCAAGAAGTTCAATATCTTCTTCCATTTTTACTTCCAGCACGAGTTCTTTTGAAACAGTCAGCAATAAGCTTTTCATGATTACAGGTTTGTAACCGATTGCAGTAAACTGTATATCAACTCTTCCAACCGGAATTGAAATAATTTTAAAATTGCCGTCAAAATCTGCACATGTGCCTATTGTAGGTTCGGCATTCAGTATAATAACATTTACTCCCGGAATAGGAGAGTTCGACTGTTGGTCAATAATAATTCCTCTAATAGTTTGAACAGGTTGTGCTAGAATAAAATATGCAAAAATAAGGTTTAATAGCAGCAATAACAATCTTCTCATATATATCTATATTATCCGGCGGACGCTTATCAATAATTATACCAGATAAGTATGATTTTAAAAATTTAAATTTTGTAAATACAAATCATTTTGTTAAATTTACAATTAGAAATTTAGCTAAAATTGTATAAAATGCAAAGTGATAAATTATTAGTATTTATAGTAATCATAGCAACGTGTTTTATTGTGAGTTGCGAAGGAGAAAATAATGAAAATCAAAATGAAATAATATCTGAAGTTACTGGACAGTCTGAATGTAAATCTTTTACAAAGTCTGATGATACCGAAACTGCATGCATAGAATATAGTTATTATCCAACTGATAAAAAGTTATTAGTCAGGCATATAAATGCAGGTTTTAATTGTTGTCCCGGAGATATTTATTGTGAAAGTGCAATCAGTAATGATACGATAATTATTAGCGAGTTTGAAGAAACTCAGGATTGTGATTGTAATTGTTTGTATGATATTAATATTGAAATTTCTAATCTGAATGAAACTAATTACATCATAAAAATAGTTGAGCCATACCTAGGTTCTCAGGAAGAAATAATATTTTCAATTGATTTGGATTCTGATACCATAGGCTCATATTGTGTTGACAGAACTCAGTACCCATGGGGATTGTGATATTTGATAATCTTAAGAGAAACTATATAATAGCTTTTACTACTCTTAAGTTGTGAGTATATCTTTTAAGATATTTGTCATAAATGCCCTGATGATCAATGTTGTCAATCTTTACTTTTCCTGAGGCATGAATGATCTTTCCGTTTTCGTAAATAATGCCTACATGAACAATCTCTCCTTCGCCATTGTCAAAAAACGCTAAATCCCCGGGTTGTGCTTCAGAAACAAAGCTTAATGTTTTTCCCGAATTAACTTGTTGTGAAGCATCGCGATCTAAATTTATTTTTACAAGACTGTATAAATATTGAGAAAAACCGGAGCAATCAATACCCCATAAAGTTCTGCCTCCCCACAAATATGGTACGTTAATCATACTTAAAGCAGCCTTAATAATTGTTTGGCGAGAATCAGTATTCTTATGATTTTTAAATTCCTCGGGGACTAAATAGTTGTTATTTAAAATTTTGAATTCTTTTGTTGACTTTACACTTGACGGGATTTTTGATCCGCTTGGAATTTGAATAGTAGTCTTATCATTCTTTTTTGACAAATTGATACTTTCTGTACAGACAATAAAATCTGAAAAATCTTTTACTATATTTTCATCATCATCAAGAATTGTAATTGCCGAACTTTCGACCCAAGCTTCATAATTATCGTGAAGAAGTCGGATTTTTGTCCAGTCGTGGCGTGATGTAATTATTTCGAATAACTCGCCAAACAACACCTGATTTGTCATTTCAGTTTTATGAGACATTCCTGCTCTCATTGGAATATAACTTAATTCACAAATTCCGGCTTTCATAATTTGAAATTATTTTAGCTCAAAAATATATATAAATTTTCTTATATGTTTTTTATTTTACTAACATATATATCTTAATAATTTTTTGAGTTGCTGATAATTACTTTTTTCTTTCAAGTTTTTCAAAACAAGTTTTATCTTTACCAAATATTTTAGTTATGAAAGTAAAGAAAAATACAGTAGCCATATACACTTTAATATTGTTTGTTATAAGTGCAACGACTGTATTCTTTATTTTTCCACGAGGTAAACAGTTTAATTACGACTATAGTGTAGGTACGCCTTGGCTACACGAAGATTTGATTGCGCCATGTGATTTCCCGGTATATAAAACAGAACTTGAGATTAATAATGAAAAAGATAGTATTGTAAAAACATTTATTCCTTATTATGTAAATGATACAAATGTATATAATAGTTATTCAGCTTCGATTAAGCGAGATATGTCTGTTCTTGAATCTGAGATTTTTAATTCTTTAAACTTGAATTCCGAAATAGGTATATTTGAGTTAGAACAATTTAAAAGAGAATTAATAAATTGTTTCAAAGCATTTGATGATCTGGTATTTTCATGTGTGAAGTCTGGTATAATTAGCATTCCCGATTCTGTTAAAAATCCTTTACAATACAGATTCTATTTATATAATAATGGAGTTTCTGAATTATCTTATGGTTATGAATATTTAACTGAAAAGCAATGCCAAGAAAAATTTGAGAATTTATATTTGGAAATAAAATCAGTTGATTCTCTTTATGGTTATAAACTAAGGAATATAATTAATCAGCATAAAACTCCTGTAAATATTGTGTATGATTCGGGCTTAAGTAAGAAAATTCTTAACAATAAGTTAGAATATGTCTCTCCAGTAATTGGAATGATACAAAAAGGTGAGTTAATAATTAAAAAGGGCAGCATAGTTGGAGATAATGAAAGTAATATTATTGAGTCTCTTAAGAAGCAACAAGAGGGTAGAAATAAGGGAGTAAATGAATGGAAAGTTTCGACAGGAACAGCTTTTATCTTTTTTGCGTTTTTTATGGTTATTTTTCTATATGTTATTAGCTTTCATTCCGAATACTTACGAAGTTTTAAGGATATTACATATTTTACTTTGCAGATATTATTGATGGTATTGTTGGTCTATGTGCTCTTCAGAACAACTGAGTTAAATATTTATATCATTCCTTATGCATTGTTTCCATTGCTTTTGTACACTTTTTATGGATATCAGATTTCGTTTTCGATATACATATTCTCATTACTAATTGTTGGTTTTTTTGCTCCAAATAGTTTTGAGTTTTTATTTGTTCAAATCCTTGCAGGATTGGTCGCTATGTATAGTATGAAAAACAAAATGAAGAGACGACAGATTTTTATCTCAATGTCACTTGTGTTTTTAACTTATGCCATTTTGGTAACTGGTTTTTTACTAATAAAGCAAAGAGAATTCAACTATGAAATAATTAATGAGTATATCCCTTATGGAATAAGTTCGTTTTTAATTTTATTATACTTGCCTCTTGTTTATGTCTTCGAAAAAACTTTTGGATTTATTTCTGATTTTACTTTAATGGAATTAAGTGATACCAATAATCCAGCATTACGATTGCTTGCCGAAAAAGCTCCCGGAACCTTTCAGCATTCGGTACAGGTTGCAAATTTAGTTGAATCTGTTGTAAGGGAATTAGGTGGAGATTATTTGTTAGCCAGAACAGGGGCTTTGTATCATGATATAGGAAAATCGCATCATCCTGAGTATTTTATAGAAAACCAGAGTGGAAAGAATGTTCACGATCAATTTGATTTTGAAGAAAGTGCTCAGAAAATTATTTCTCATGTTGATGCAGGAATAGAATTAGGGAATAAATATAAGCTTCCTAAACAAGTAATAGATTATATTTCTATGCATCATGGAACAAGTGTAACACGTTATTTTTATAATTCATGGATTAATGCAAATCCAGATAACGCACCTGTGCTGTCTAATTTTCAATATCCGGGGCCTAAACCAACAAGCATAGAGACCGCTGTTATGATGATGGCTGATTCTGTTGAGGCTGCTTCGAGAACTCTTTCAGAATATACTCCTGAATCAATAGAAAAATCTGTTTCAAAAATTATTGATTCTCAATTAAATGACGGGCAATTCGAAAATGTTGATATTACATTGAAACAAATAAAAAGAGCAAAAGAAATTTTCTCAGCCAAAATTTTAAACATTTATCACGCTCGTGTTATTTATCCCGAACTAAATAAAAAAGACAAATCTTAAACAATAAAATTTGCAGCATCAGGTTATAGAGAACGATAGACATTTTATGGAATTAAAAAGAATTGTAATTTTTATTTTATTTGTCCTGACTGGTTTAGCTGGGTTTTCGCAAACCGCTCTGGTCAGAGGTTATGTTTATGATATCAATTCAAAACCATTTCATTTTGCAAATATTAGTGTTGTCGGTTTAAAAACAGGCACAGCAAGTGATAAAAATGGTTATTTCGAATTTGAAATTCCATCTGAACAGAACATAAGTGTCGAAATTTCATATTTGGGTTACGAAACGGAGATTTTTGAATTAAATCTAAATAAAGATGAGATTAAAGAGTTGAAGATTACATTAAAAGAGTCTGTAAATTTTCTGCCTGAAACAAATATTGGATCTAATTCTGACAGATTAGGAAATATTAATAGAATAAACCCGGAAATTTCATTAAAAATTCCAACAATAGGTGGGTTTGAGGATATACTTAAATCATTGCCATCGGTTTCTTCTAATAACGAACTAAGCTCACAGTACAATGTAAGGGGTGGAAATTTTGACGAAAATTTAATATTTGTTAATGATGTTGAAATTCTTAGGCCTATTCTTATTCGTTCAGGCCAGCAGGAGGGAATGAGCTTTATAAATTCGGATATGGTATCTTCTGTTATATTTTCTGCAGGAGGTTTCGAATCAAAATATGGAGATAAAATGTCATCAGTCTTGGATATCAAATATCGTAAACCAACTGAATTTGGCGGTTCGGTAACCGCAAGTTTACTAGGTTCAAATATTCATTTGGAAGGCACAAGCAAAAACCATCTATTTAGATATAATACAGGTTTTCGTTATAAGACCACAAAGTATGTTTTAAGTTCTATGGATATGAAAGGTAAGTATGATCCTAGTTATCTCGATTTTCAATCTTATTTAAGTTACGATTTTAGCGAAAAATTTGAGCTAAGTTTTCTAGGCAATATATGTAATAATAAATATAGCTTTATCCCTGATGATAGAGAAACTTCGTGGGGAACATTAAATGAAGCACTGAAAATAATGATGTACTTCGAAGGACAAGAGAAAGATAGATTTAATAATATAACCGGAGCATTTACTGGAAATTATAAAGTTTCGAAAGACCTAGAACTTAAATTTATTGCATCTGCATATTATACACAAGAAGAAGAAACTTTTGACATTTTAGGACAGTATTTTTTAAACGAATTAGATAAACAGCTTGGATCGGATAATATGGGTGATAGTGTATCGAATATTGGGATTGGGTCTTATCTTGAACATGCAAGAAATTATCTTAACGGCTATGTTTTGTCTTTTAAGCACATTGGAGATTATAAGATTGAAAATCACAATATTTTATGGGGTGCACAATATAATTACGAGACTTTTGACTATAGAGTGCATGAATGGAATATGATAGACTCTGCAGGCTATTCTTTGGGAAGTTATGGATATTCCGACGAAAATCTAATTCCCGCCAACAGAGAAATTGTGCCTCTTTTTATGACTGATATTGCCAAGATAGATATCGTTAGTAACAGATTTAGTGCTTTTATTCAGGATTCATATATAATTGAATTGAAAAAATGTGATTTATCTATGGGTGGAGGTCTAAGGTTTAATTATTGGGATTTTAATAATGAATTTTTGATTAGCCCACGTATAAATATAGGCATTAAACCAGATTGGGAAAAAGATATAGTATTTAGGTTTTCTTCAGGTCTTTATCATCAAACGCCATTTTTTAAAGAAATCAGAAAACTTGACGGAACTTTAAACTATGATATTAAGTCTCAATCTTCTTATCAGATAGTTCTTGGAAGTGATTATGTTTTTAAAGCTTGGAACCGTCCTTTTAAATTGGTTACCGAAGTTTATTATAAATATCTATATAACCTTATTCCATACGAGGTTGATAATGTCAGGATAAGATATTATGGAGAAAATATGGCAACAGGTTATAGCACAGGTATAGAAGCTAAAATAAATGGTGAATTTGTTCCCGGAACAGAATCATGGTTTAGTGTTGCTGTTATGCAAACTATGGAGGATATAGAAAACGATTTTTATGTTAACAGATATGCCGATGGTAGCTTGGATACCGTTTTTTTAGGACTTATCCCACGTCCTACAGATCAACGTGTGAATTTTGGTATTTTCTTTCAGGATTATATTCCCAAACATGAAACTTGGCAAGCCTATATTAGCATACTGTTTGGAACAGGATTACCTGTAGAAAAAACAGACAAACCTTATCCTAGATTTAAACCATATCGTAGAGTTGACCTTGGTATTTCGAAACAATTAAAATCTTCAGAAAAATCTCTTCCTGAAGGAAATCCATTTAGATACTTTAAGGATATATGGTTAAGCCTAGAGGTTTTTAACCTCCTCGATATTAACAATGAAATATCTTATACTTATGTTACAGATATCAGAGGGCAGGAATATGGCGTTCCTAATTATCTCACAGGTAGAAGAATTAATCTGAAAATAATAGCAAAATTCTAGATTAAAAATCTTCTATATTGGGGAACTTTAAATCTATCGGTTATATGTCGAATCAGGGTCATAATCCTCCGTCACAACCAATACCCCTTACAATAAAACAAAGGTATGGAGCTGGTAACGAATTTTGGGGCAGTGCTGATCATCCTAAGAAAATCGAAACAGAGACACATTCATACAGATATTATCATCAGTCTAATTCTGAA
>JAQVEY010000096.1 GCA_028697515.1 Bacteroidales bacterium
ACAATTATACCCACCGATAATGAGAATCTAGATAAATTAAATTATATTGCTGGTAAAGATATGGAATTTGTAAACCGAAAAGCATTTGAAGGCACACTTATGGCTCATGTTGACGGTGATGTGCCAAATATTTTATTCGAAATTGACAACATTGATGAATACAATCTTGGGTTTATGATGTACTTCTTCGAAATTGCCTGTGGTATAAGTGGATATATGCTTGGAGTTAATCCTTTTGACCAACCAGGAGTTGAAGAGTATAAAAAGAATATGTTCAAATTATTAGGCAAATAATAATAACTAAAAATATTATCATCATAATGCATGACAGAAGAATTGCTTTAGTTGACGAAAATGATAATATAATAGGATTTGAGTATAAAGATGCTGTTCATAAGAAAGGACTACTTCACAGAGCATTTTCTTTGTTTGTTTTTAATGATAAAAACGAATTACTGCTTCAAAAAAGAGCAAAATCAAAATATCATTCTCCCGGATTATGGACAAATACTTGTTGTTCTCACTTGATTGAAAATTGCGAATTTGAAGATTACATTCACGAAAGACTTGAGTTCGAAATGGGTTTTGATTGTATAATACAATACAAGTTTTCTTTTCATTATAAAATATGTTTTAATAATGGTCTAACAGAAAATGAAATTGACCATGTATATTTTGGGAAATGGAATGGCACTCCCTCCCCCAATCCCATTGAAGCAGAAGATTATAAATGGTATGCTTTGGAAGATATAATTGTTGAATTGGAGAAAGATCCTGATGAATTCACCTATTGGTTTAAAGAAGCTGTAGAACAGATAATGTCGAAAAACATTAAGATCTTGCCCTAACGCGGTTTATAAGAATATCACCAACAGAAATTACGTAACCTCGCGACATTGAAATAATATTATCATTTGCATCCACCATTATAATCCACGGAAATTCTAGTCCTTGGCCTATAGATTCAGGAGTAAGATTTGAATATAGTAACTGCCAATCAAAATCATAATAGAACTCCATTTCTTCAGGATATGCAAAATCAGAAGGATTAAAGTTTTTTGTTTTAAGCATATAAACAACAGAAATTTCATTATTTTCGAGTTCCGATTTTGCTTTTTCAATATCTTTCACTATGTGATTTGAAGGCTCCTTGCCAGGTTCAATCCAACAAAGTACAGTATATTTATTTTTGACAGTAATTTTTGAAGAATTTATTTTTGAATTTTTCTTATCCTTTATCTTAAGATGACTAAAATTTCCAATTACTTCTTCCACATATGCTATTTCGGGCAAATTAAGTTTTAATTTTAAACTCACATTTTCTTTTAATTCAAAGTACTTCCTTTTAATTATAACACTTCCGTCGCTGTTTCTGATTGCCGTCAATAACATGTACTGACCTATAGGCAAATCTATTCCACCATCGAAATCAGATAATGGAACTTCCCAGCCTAAATCAACTGTTTTAAAGAAGCCATTATCAAGTCTGGCAATTGAAAAGTGTATCCTATATTTAACTTCCCTACTAGAACCAGAATAACTTAAAAATAATTTTGATCTCTTTACTTCGTTTGTTTTCAGACCTTTTGACAGAATAACATCATGCCATTTTTCATTATGATAATATTGTACTGTTTCTGAAGCCGGGTCTATACGAGCTGGAATTCCCAAACTTCTGCAAAAAGCAACATAATAAATCATAAGAGAACGTTCATCACAAAATTTCAATTTCTGCACACCTGCAGGCGAAATCGGGACATTATATGTATTAATATCTTCAGCCCGTATTTCTAAAAAAGTAGATACATCTTTGGTCTTTATTTCAGAATGAATATAATTTTCAATTCCCTTCGGATCTGCTCTTAAGTTATTTAACTGCATACTGTCCAAGCTATTGAGAATAATCTCCCTATATGCACTTAATAATTCAAATGAGACTCTGGGATTCAACACATAATCATTAAATATATTTAGAGGCAAGCTTTTATCTCTGAATTTATTTGCATACACAAGATGTTCTGTTAAAATATCTGCCTTTGTATCACGTATATCTTTTTCAGATATCAAGGACAATAGAGTTAAAGCCTCATCTTTTAGATTCCTATTAGCACAACTTATTAAAAACCCCTCAATTTCAGCATAATTCCCTTTACTATTAATAAGATATTGCTTAGCTTCAATAGGATATCCAAAAACCTTAATAAAGTCTTTTGCTCTGGATTCATTATAATAATCCTCTTCTCTATTATTTCTGATTATATTTTCTTCTTCTAGTCTAACGGCATTCTCCTCCAGCTCCCACGAACTCACAACAGCTACTCTCCCCTCATCAGGTGGTATATGCAGATTTTCAATCGGTGGATAAGTATTTGTCCTTCCTAATTTGACAAATATTTTAGATTTCTGTTCAGGATTTACAGTAATCATTGATGTTTTGCCATCTTTACTAGCAAATACATCTACAGAACCAAAACCAGTCTGAAAAACTGCCATTCCGCTGAAATTTGTTTTACACTTATGCAATGGGTACATTTCTGCATAATTATAAATCTGGAATTGAACATCAGCTCCAGACACAGGTCTGTTGTACTCATCAACTACAAATGCAAATATGTTTTTTACTGGTGCGTATGTTTCCAGAGTATTTTTACATGAAAAATTTTGAGTTTGATACAAAACAATATCATCAACATAGTTATTCCTACCAAATTCTTTTGTATGGACAAGCATTGCTCTAGTTGCCGGAGCGGCAAACCAACCGGTATTTAGCACGGGAGCAGGCTCGCAGGCCCCCATAAATTTCCATTCACCTTCAATCCAGACTTCTACCCAAGCATGATTATCATCAGTATGAGCCCAACGTGGCGTATATACCTGACGTGCTGGTATTCCGGCTGCTCTCAGCGCAGCAACAAGAAATACAGATTCCTCCCCACAACGTCCGAACCCAGATTGTAAAGCACCTAAAGGCGAAATTGTCCTTTCGTCAGTACTTCTGTATGTTACTCTTTCATGACACCAGTGATTAACTTCCAAGGCAGCCTCCTCCATCCACAAATTTAATGGAATCAGCCTGTCTTTTAAATCTTTATAAAACACAATTCTGGAAGTATCGAGATTTTCATTATTGACACGTAGTGGCAAAACATAGTGCAAAAATATTTCCTCAGGAAGATCCGCAGTCCAATGATATGTGGTTTTGGTTAAAATAGCATAATCTACCTGTCTGGCATAAAACTCAAAATCATAATCCGCAAAATCTGACAAAGGCATATAAGTAAAAAGGTATTTCAAATAATAGTTTTTTACAGAATCAAAATCTGCAGATTCTAATTTCTTGAAATAGTCGCAATTATATTTTTCGAGAATCTCCTTTTTATGTTTGTAATCAATATCAAGCTGAGTTTCTTTAACTACAGGGACACGCTTTATGCAGGAGCTAAAAGCTAAAATAAAAAATGCTGATATAAGTAAAAAATATTTCATCTACGCCTCAATAGTATTTGAACTTTGATCTAAATCTTTTTTTTCTGATTGAGAGTTTTTACCACTTTGTTTATTTTTTGAAATTAATAAACCGGTCATCATAACCAATGTAGATAAAATAACCACCTGTATAATCAATGATTTTGTTACAAAATCTATATTCATCACCTTAGGAATTGATAAAAACAATAAAATAGTTATCAAACCACGAGGGGCAATATAAGCAAGAGGGTTAATCTCCATTTTAAATAATTTAAATACAGCCCATCTAAATAGAAATATTATTGCAACTATTAAAACTGAAATAAGCAATGATGAAGGATTTATTAATTCCTGTGTTTCAATTAAAAAACCAAAAATCAGAAAAAACAAAGCACGAATAAGGAATGTAACCTCTTTGATAAGATCATAAAACCTGTTAACTTCCTTATTGATTATTTCAGGTTTCAGTTTTTTTATTAAATTTATTTCTTTAAGACGACAAATATTACCAATAAACAATCCGAATATCAAAATAAATATTAGTGCGGGCAAATGGAAAACTTCAGAAACTGCATATATTAATACAATAAGAATAACTATAGGAATAAACTTAATATGATGCTCAATCTTACTTAAAAGAATAGACAATATTATCGTTGCAACAAATGAAATAACGGTCAATATCAATAACTGGAATCCAAAATGTCCGAATGCCTGCAGGTTTACAACCTCATGAAAAAGGAAAAAATTAAAAACTACAACGCCCAAAATGTCAGACAAACTACTTTCATAGACTACAAATTCTTTCTGTCTAGCAGGTAAATGTTTGACACTGGGGATAGCAATAGCACTACTGATAATTCCAAACGGGATTGCATTTAAAAGGCAATTCTTAAAACTCCCGGATTGAAAAAGTTGAAATATTACTGTCAAGATAAAACTGATTACACTAATCGAAATTACAGAAATTAGGAATGCATTTCGAATGGTTTTAAGTTTTGATTTATCAAATTCAAGGTCTAAAGAGCCTTCTAATACAATCAAAATTAACCCAATTGTTCCAAAAAGCTTAAGGAAAATAGTCAGGTCCGGAATTTGAAAATCTAAAAGTAGAAAACCCTGTCTAACTATCCAGCCTAGAAATAATAATAATATTACCGAAGGAATTTTAGTTTTTGACGCTGTCAGATCAAAAATATAAGCCAGCAAGAGTAAAACACATATAATTATTATTATATTAAGCGTCATATTGACCTTTTTTACAATTATCTACAAAGAAAACAAAGATACAAAACAATTGCTAAAACTCAAACTTGTATTTCATATAAACATATTCAAGCTACTATAATAATTCTAATGTCAAAAAAATTGATAAATCTATTTTACTTGAATATTAATTTCGTCTATGTATGTCGGATTTGTCTGTTTATAAAAGCATGATAGTAAAATTCTATACTGTCCGGGTTCAGATGCAACGAAAAACGCTTTATACTCAGTTGAATCTTTACCATCATAAACAGGGCTAATCAAAACATTATTTTCTACAGGATCTGCATCCCACATAATTCTTTTAATTACTTTGTCTTTATCTGTTATTACAGCTTCGAGAAGCACAGTGTCTCCAACATTAACCTCAACTGATGAAGCTTCGATTATACCATTAACCTTTTCGTGATTGCATGTCCCGCAATAAAATAAAGGAATCAGAAATAATAAATAAATAGACTTTTTCATTTTCAATTATTTACTTAATATTACAATTTTTATCAAAGATAAAGATTTAAGCAAATAATAAAAACTTTCGGATTTAAAAAGAAATTTTACTATTTTTAGATTTTATTAAACTAGATGTGACAATGAAGAAGATATACAAAACGAGTGTTTTTATTCTGTTTATGATATTTTTTATGAATTCAGCATTTGCTCAGGACAAACAACTGAGCTATGTAGGCGATATTTATTTTATTTCGCTAAAGGAAGCTGCAGAGAAAACTCCAAACGCAATTTACAAGCTTGAAAAAGGCATTCATAATATCCTTATTTTTAACGACAAAAAAGCCATTTTCTATAGAGATACACGCACCTATATGGCGTTTGGCAAAGACAGCATCGGTAAAAACAATTACTTGCAATATGACTTGAACCTTTTTGATAAAAAGAAAAAATCTGTCAAGAATATTTGGTTAACTTACATTCTTGAAACTGACAGCATAAAGATTGACAAAAACTCTAATAAAAAATGGACAAAAATCACTCCCAACAAGAAGCCCAAACTTACCGAAAAGACTATTGCTTGGTTGGCATATCTTGAATCACAAGGAATAAATACTGAGTTTACTCCACCAGAGATTATTTATACTGATGAAACGATGCAAATTGGGGATTATATCTGTAAGAAGGCTCTGGTAACTGAAGGACAACGCAAGTATAATGTGTGGTTTACAGAAGAAATACAATACAATTGGTGTTTCGATGATTTTAAATATTTAATTCCAGGGACAGTCATTTTAATTGAATATGAGGGAAAACCTTTTCTTGAATTTGTCAGCATCGAAGAACTGGATTATGACAAGCTTTCTATTGAGAAAAAAATAATAGACTTTGTGTTAAATAACTGGTAATTAGCTTCTATTTGTAAAATCTAATTCAATATAGCTGAGAAATATATATATAGTCACTATTGTCAGGTAAAAATTATTTAAGCCACAGATTCACAGATTAAACTCTTGAAATATATTTGTCTTGACTATTCAAATAGTGTAAATCACTCCATAGAAGCTCAGAAATCATTTTAACACAACTATATTTAGAATTACATTCCCTTAAATGATTACAAAAAGCAATTAACTCAGAAAAAGCAATTTTTATCTTCGATAAAAATCTTTCTGTGGATAATCTGTTTAAATTATTAGCAGTCGCAATTAATTAAAAGCATCAGAAAATCTGTGAATCTGTGGCTTAAAATAAATGTTTGTTTTTAACAAGCTTCATTTATTAATATTTCTCTATTTCTGTTTGTGACAATATATAAAGCCTTTCCTTCACAATTTATCTCGGACAACAATGATATATAGTATAACTTACATTTGTTAATACTATAATTTCAAAATACACATAGTTTTCACACTTTATGTGCCAATTGTGTGATTTTCTGTAATTTTTTCCCTAAATTCAAGTCATTTTGTAACAAAACAAACCCATATTAACAAATAATTTGTAACAGAACAAACCCAGTTATGCGATTTTATTGTAACAAAACAAAGGCAGTTTGAGAATAAATCAAGAAAGTAATTTATTGTTATTCACAAAATAACTAATATAATCTCTTATTTTTGTTCCTAGATAATAGGGCATATTCATCAGTATATATGGCTTACCGGCAGGTGTTACAGATTTTTCGATTTTAAATTCTCCTCCATACATTCTGACAGCATAAAAATGATC
The DNA here is from genome assembly GCA_028697515.1 of Bacteroidales bacterium. Taxonomy (GTDB): domain Bacteria; phylum Bacteroidota; class Bacteroidia; order Bacteroidales; family ML635J-15; genus Bact-19. Next base: position 6,913 of record JAQVEY010000096.1, read on the forward strand.
AGCATTATCAACAAATTGGTGTAAAGATCTTAAACTGCCAGTTGAACCGGATTTTATTTCAATCGGAATAACAAGATTCTTATAGTTCAACACTATATCAACTTCAGCCGATGCCTGAGTTTTTTCCCGTACCCAAAAAGCAGGTTTTTTATATGTTGTTTTGTTATGTGAAAGTAATTCCTGAAAAATCACTTGCGGAATTAATGCTCCTTTAAACAAAGAGTTTAAATCATCAAGGGCTAAAAGATTTTCCTGAATTTTCAATTCATGGTTTAGTATTCCAATATCTAAAAATTGAATTCTCGGACTTTTCTTTAAGTCGGGAATGATTGGAGTATTCAAAGCTGTTGTAGGATATATCAACTGAATTATCTTTGCAGCATCAAGGCTTCGAAAAGCCTCACCAACTTCACGCGAACGATAGTTGGAGTTCCCGAAATTCTGAAATTTTATCCTGTCGTCAAAGAAAAGATGAGCAACCTCGACAATATGTTTGATAACTTTTGTGTTCGTATCGCCCGTAGCATATTTCTCAATATCATTTTTGTATGTTTCCCAAATGCTTTCATAAATTGGAGGTAAAGCAGCAACGCTGTCTTTTTCAACAAACACCTTAACCACTTCGGGCATACCTCCGACAATCACATATTTCTTAAATGCGTCCTGCAGCAAAGTGTGTGCTGTTTTGTCAATAGGCACTTCCTTTAACTTTTCCAATAACAAAGTCTGTCCTGTTGCCTCTAAGAACTCTTCGAAATTTAAAGGATGCATATACAAATATGAAATCCTTCCAACAGGAAAGCTTTTAACTTTCTTGAGTACATGCTCAAGCAACGAACCGGCTGCAATTACATATAGATTAGGCACATCTTCATAAAAATAACGCAACATCGAAATTGCTTCAAGAGATTCTTGTATTTCATCTATGAATAGAATTGTATCGTCTATTTCATCATACTTAGTCAATCCTTAATAACCCAAAACTATGAAAATAATCTTATATTAGTAGAAAATATTTGAAAATAAAAACGGAGCCAAAGAATTTCTTCTTTGATTTTTCTCAATAATCCCCTAAAATTAAATCC
>JAQVEY010000097.1 GCA_028697515.1 Bacteroidales bacterium
ACCTTCCTCAGGCATAAATGATATTATGCTTGAAGACAATCCTTACAACGGATTGGGAGAAAGTGGTGAAGTATATTTAGCAGGAAGTGACGGTTTGATGAGAAGTCAATCCAGATTTATAAAAAACTCGGTGCTACAAATTAAAGTTAATAACCCAGTAATTTCAAATGACGGTAAACAAAGCTCTGGCAAGAACGCAATTAAGGATTACAGAGGAATAAATGTATTAAGTTCTTACGGAACAATAAACTGGGGCAACGAAATCTGGTACATATTTGCTGAAATTGACTACGAGGAGGCAATGATTAAAGTTTATGCATTTCGCGACAGTATAATTTTTCTAGGTATAGTCGGAATTATTCTTTTCTCAGCTCTGATAATGTTGCTAACAGTTACCATTACAAGACCTATTTCCAAACTTAAAAATGCGGCAGGAGAAATTGCTTCGGGAAATTACCAAATAAATTTAAGCGTTTCAAATGAAGATGAAATTGGAAATCTTACAAGAAGTTTTAACACAATGGCCGCGCAAATTGAAGAACAAAATAAAAGAATTGAAGAGCAAAGAATGAACAGGCTTAGCGAAATGATAGATTGGCAGGAAAGCGAAAGGAGAAGACTATCCCGTGAGCTCCATGACGGAATAGGACAATTATTGCTATCTGCCAAATTTCGTATAGGCAGACTCAAGGCTGACTCAGAGAAAGACAATTTGATAATTAATGAAACTTCTGAAATACTTTCACAGGCAGTACAAGACATACGTGACATATCAAACGATCTTATGCCATCAGTATTAAGCGAATTTGGTTTGATTAAAGCTGTCAAAAATCTATGTATTCAAATCGAAAAATATCATAATATCGAAATAGAGTTTCTTGCTGACAAAATAGATTTTAAAAAAGATAGAACTTCGACATACTTATACAGAATAATACAAGAAGGCTTAAGTAATATCATTAAACATTCGGGGGCAAAAAAAGTAAAAATAATACTCGAAGAACAAAAACTTGGGTGTATGCTTGAGATTTTAGATGACGGAAATGGTTTCGAAATTGTTAAAATGAACGAAATTACCGGACACGGATTAAGAAATATTAGCGAAAGAGTAAAACTACTTAAAGGTTCTTGTGATATTAAATCGAGCCCTTCGGGAACAAACATAAAAATAATAATCCCTAAAATTTAGTGTATGGACTGCATAAAAATTGCCCTTGTTGATGACCATAAGATGTTTCGCGAAGGAATAAAATCAGTTCTGTCTGATGAAAAATCAATACAGCTTGTTGCCGAAGCGGGAAATGCTGAAGAAATAATCAATTCTCTATCAAACTGCAAAATAGATGTTTTGATAACCGATATAAGTTTGCCAGGGATGAGCGGAATAGAACTATGCCGTTATGCAAAAATATATTGTCCTCAGCTTAAAACTCTGATATTATCAATGCATACAGATGAAGAATTTGTTTTAGACTCGGTTAAAAGTGGGGCAAGCGGTTATCTTTCGAAAGAAACTGGACATGAAGAACTGATTTATGCTATTCGCAAAATTGCTGCAGGAGAGATATACTTCAGTCATAATATTTCACAAACAATTATTCAGGCTTATCGAAAAGATAAAAAATCTACTGAAGTAAATCCAACAGAATTTCTTTCTCAAAGAGAACTAGAAGTACTAAAACTATATGTAGAAGGATTTTCCAATTCTGAAATTGCCGAAAAATTGTTTATTTCGGTGAGAACTGTTGAGTCACACAAAACGCATATCTTACAGAAAACAGGACTAAAATCTCATGTAGATTTAATAAAACTGGCAATTAAATTTAAATTAACCGACTTATAGTTTACGTGAAACACGTAATAAAAATTAAGTAAATCCGAAGATCAATTCAGAAATTCCCTCTCGGCTAATATCTGCTGTTTATTCAATTTTGAAAATAATATTAAACATTCAGAATATGAAAAAAACGACATTTTTAGTTATTGCCGTTATTTTGGCGGGAATCTTCACTCAAAACCTTAGAGCGCAGGACGAATCCCCAATTAGCCTTAGTCTTGATTTATATAGCAGATATGTGTGGAGAGGTACAGATTTTGGCTCCTCTCCCAGCCTACAACCGGGGATTGAATTTCAGAAATCAGGTTTTGCTTTCGGTGCCTGGGGTGCTTACACAACTAACATAAATCAACCTGCACAAGAATGCGATTTATACCTTGGTTACACATTTTTAAATGACATGCTAAGCATAACATTTACAGATTACTTTTTCCCAACCGACAATGCGGAAAATACTTATTTTGAATATTCAAACACCACTACCCATATTTTTGAAGGCTCTTTAGCATTCAACGGAACCGAACAGCTTCCAATAACATTTATAATTGGCAGTTTGATTTATGGCAATGATAAAGACCGTAATGGTGAAAACAGATATTCAACCTATTGCGAACTGGCATATTCGCCCGAGATTAAAGGAATGCCATTTTCTGTATTTTGCGGAGTAAATCTATTGGCTCCAGATGATGAAGATTTGAATTTAGCTGTTCCTGTAAATGGATTTTATGGAAATAAGGCGGGTGTTGTAAATCTTGGAATCAGTGCCAGCCGCGACCTTAAGATTAGCAGCGACTATTCAATTCCACTAAACATTCAACTTATTACAAACCCAATGAAAGGAAACATTTTCTTGGTTGCTGGCTTGTCATTCTAAATATTAAAAAAATGATTATCAGTAAAAATGCAAAATTAAAAATTAAAAAAAAATTGCCTACCACCTCAAGTACTCTAGGCACTTTTTACCCTGAGCAGAGCCGAAGGGTAGGCATTCTAGACACTTTAGACACTTATTAATTATTAATTTAAATAGGAGATTTTATTATGATTTTAAACGTAGTTTTTGATTCGGGGAACACAACTTTTATGATCTTGTGTACCAGCCTTGTAATGCTAATGACTCCAGGTTTGGCAATGTTTTATGGAGGATTAGCTGGAAAAAGAAATATTCTTGGCATTATGATGCAAACATTTGTTTCGCTTGGCATTACTACTGTAATGTGGATTTCTTTTGGATATTCGCTTTGCTTCAGTGGTGGCGAAGGTGGAATTATTGGTAATTTTGACCTCGCATTTTTAAGAGGAATTCCTTTTGATCAGGCTTTAAACCCTGAAAACGGGCAAAATTATCCAACTTTTATTTTTATTGCCTACCAAATGATGTTTGCTATTATTACTCCTGCTCTTATTACAGGTGCGTTTGTAAACAGGATTTCCTTTAAAGCCTACTTAATTTTTCTTGTAGCATGGCAGATTTTCGTTTACTATCCTTTCGTTCACATGGTTTGGGGTGGTGGATTACTTGCACAATGGGGTGTTCTCGACTTCGCAGGCGGTATTGTGGTTCACTGTACTGCTGGTTTTGCAGCTCTAGCATCTGTTATTTATGTTGGTAAAAGACGTGACCGCAAATCTCCACCTAACAGCATTCCTCTTGTTGCTATCGGTACAGGTTTGCTTTGGTTTGGATGGTACGGTTTTAATGCAGGCTCGGAGCTTAAGGTTGATGAAATTACAACATTAGCATTTCTAAATACAGACGTTGCCGCTTCTTTTGCAGCTGTAACTTGGCTTATTATTGAATGGACTCATACAGGCAAACCAAAATTTATTGGACTTTTAACTGGCGCCGTTGCAGGTTTAGCAACAATTACACCTGCTGCGGGATTTGTTCCACTTTGGGCTGCTATGATAATTGGTATTGTCGCTTCAACTGTTTGTTACCTCGCTGTTCAACTAAAAAATAAACTTGGTTGGGACGACGCTCTTGATGTTTGGGGTGTTCACGGTGTTGGTGGACTAATTGGTACCATTCTTCTTGGGATATTCGCATCTACAACGGTTGGGGTTCAGGCTGGTTTAATTGAGGGCGATTCTGCTTTCTTCTTTAAAGAATTAGCTTCTGTTGCTATTGCAGCAATATACGGTTTTGTTTTTACATATCTCATGCTTTTCATAATCAACTTTGTTACAAAAGTTAAAGTTCCTGTTGATGTCGAAGATTCTGGTCTTGACGAAGCTCTGCATGGAGAAAAAGCTTATGATGAAGGAACATTCTAGCGTTAAGAATAATTGAGCGGGTGATTAGGCTATTCCTTAGGGAGTAGCCTTTCTTATTTAAACTCCTTACGCTATACTGCAACGCGAGTAACTGAGCGGGTGATTAGGCTATTCCTTAAGGAGTAGCCTTTTTTATTTAAACTCCTTAACCTACACTGCAACAATATACTGCAACGCGAGTGCTTCGATAAGCTCAGCAACAAACTCGCGCTGCAGTATCAGCAACAAACTCGCGTTGGAGTATAGCAATAGTAATTATCAGGATATCATACATTTCTCAAATATTTTTAACTTTGCAGCATCATTAAAATCGAAACTTAAAGATATAAATGAAATTGTATATTAATTTATTTATCCTAATTCTGTCCTTGATTTTTATCGGCGATAATCTGATAGCTCAGAGAATTTATTTTAATTACAAAGATAGCACTCTGGTTTCGAATGATCGCCTCGAACTAACCGGTTGCATTTATAATCAAGATTTATTACAGCATGTTTGGGATCAGGACAGCGTCTCGATATGGGTATTAGAGCAAGATAGTTGTCAAACCACTTCATTCTCAGGAATTCCATGGTGTGAAAATTGCTCGCTATCTGCAAATTTTGTTTTGCAAAATGCCTACAAATTATCATTCATTGATAACAAAGTAATTATGGGTTCGTGCTGGGATTATCTAAATGCTGTCTATTCGCGTATCGAAGCCGAAGGATATAAAAAGAATGAAATATATATGACCAAAAAAGCTGGTCCTTATGCTCCTAAAGCAATGTTACAACCCGGTGATTGGATATATCATATAAATTATCAATATTATCAAGTCGAACATAGCGCAATTTTTATTTGCTGGAAGGACTATGAAAAAGGTATTGCAATTACACTTAGTTATATGGGCATGAACAGATATAAAACTGCTCAGTTCGGCGAATTTGACCTAAACTCCGTCTATGCAATTTATAGATTCGAAGACCTTTTCTGGTAATCACTTAGTCTATACTGCAACGCGATTTACTCTTTATACTGCAACGCGAGTAACTCGCGTTGCAGTATACTTTAAATCTATTTCAAGCCTCTGTTTTCCAGTAAAGCATCTATTTTCGGCTCACGACCTCTGAAGTTCACGAACATTGTCATAGGGCTATCTTTATAGCCGTTCGAATAAATGTTCTTCTTTAACGATTCAGCAGTTTCAGGATCGAAAATGCCGTTTTCTTTAAATGCCTCAAAAACATCCGAATCTAATACCTCGCTCCAGATATAACTGTAATATCCGCTGGAGTAACCCCCCGAAAATATATGTGAGAAATATGTACTTCTGTAACGAGGAACAATTTCTGCAATAAGACCTTTTTTATTCATAAAATCGGCTTCTGCCTGCAAAACATCTGTAACAGTCATTTCGGTCATTGTATGCCAATACATATCAAGATATGATGCTGCAAGAAATTCTGTGGTTGCAAATCCCTGGTTAAAATGTCCCACCGCTTCCATTTTTGCAATTAATTCGTCAGGAATTGGTTCGTTTGTCTGATAATGTCTTGCATACATCTTCAATACTTCGGTTTCTTCTGCCCAGTGTTCCATCAACTGCGAAGGAAGCTCAACAAAATCACGCGGAACACTTGTACCACTTACCGAAGGATATTTACAGTCAGATAACATTCCGTGTAAGCCATGTCCAAATTCATGAAACAATGTCTGAGCCTCATCAAATGTTAGTAATGAAGGTTGTGTTTCTGTAGGTTTGGTAAAATTACAGTTGATTGTAATTATTGGATATACCTTCTCGCCATTATAAACATACTGACCTCTAAAATCGCTCATCCATGCTCCACCTCTTTTACTTTCGCGCGGAAAATAATCCATATATAAAACAGCAACATGATTTCCGTTTGCATCTTTAACCTCATAAGCCTCAACATCTGGATGGTAAATCGGAATATTGTCCGACTTAACAAACTGCAAACCAAATAATCTTCCTGCTACTTCGAAAACTCCGTCACGGACATTCTCAAGTTTGAAATATGGTTTTAACATTTCCTCATCAAGATCATACTTTTCTTTTCTTACTTTTTCGGTGTAATAACGCCAATCCCATGCTTGTAAATCATCGTTTATTCCGTCTTTTTTCATTAATCCTCTGTACATGTCTGCTTCAGCTTTTGCAACTTTAAGTGCCGGTTCCCACAACTGATCCAGAAGTTCATACACATTCTCCTGATTTTCAGCCATATTATCTTCAAGAATTAAGTCAGCGTGATTTTCGTATCCCAAAAGCTGAGCCTTTTCTATTCTTAAGGCAGCCATTTCAAGCACTATAGCTTTATTGTCAAATTCATTATCGTTATTACCTCTGTTGATATAGGCGTTCTGAATCTGTTTTCTTAAATCTCTGTTTTCAGCATACTGTAAAAACGGCATTACACTAGGATTCTGTAATGTAAAAATCCACTTTCCTTCATTTCCATTTTCTTTTGCTGTAATTGCAGCAGCTTCGATTACGGCATCAGGTAATCCTGCCAAATCTTTTTTGTCAGAAATGATAAGTTTGTAATTATTTGTCTCTGCCAACAAATTATCACCATATTGCAATGATAATAGCGATAATCTTTCGTTTATCTCCATCAATCTTTTCTTGTCGACATCGTTTAGTTTTGCTCCACCCTTAACAAATGACTTATAAGTCAGTTCTAAAACCTTTAATTGTTCCTTGTCAAGATTAAATTTATCTTTATTTAAATAAACTTCTTCAACTCTCTTAAACAATTCGGGGTTCATACTTATTTCATCACCATGTTTAGACATGCTAGGCGATATCCTTTGTGCTATTGCCTGCAAACTATCATTAGTATTAGATGACAACATATTATAAAAAACTCCACCAACTTTTGAAAGCAACAATCCGCTGAATTCAAGAGCTTCAATTGTGTTAACAAAATTTGGTTCTTCTTCATTATTGATAATTTTATCAATATTTTCTTTTTGTTCTTTCATGGCGAACTCAAAAGCCGGCTCATAATGTTCATATTTTATCAAATCAAATGGCGGAACACCAAAAGGAGTATCCCAGGTTTGCAATAGTGGATTCTGATCCACATTATTTTGATCATTTCCCTTCTGTTTACATGAGTTTCCCATAACAACAATTATTAAAACAATAAAAAACAAATTAATTTTTTTCATAAAATAAGCTATTAAATTTAAAAATTATACGTCAATGTCATAAACAATTTAATTTTGGTAAAGTTAAAAAAATCAACTCATTTAATAAATTGTTTAACGATATTTTAACAATGCTGTTTTTTAAAAAGAATTTTTATTTAATTTGCATATAAAGTTTTTATTAACACCGAAAATATGAAAAAGATTTTATTCTCATTTAGTTTGATGTTTTTAACAATATCACTATTAGCACAGGATTTACCGCAATCTAGCCCTATCAATCCCGAATTTTTGGAATATATGTCCAAAAAGAACAGTGGAGATTTAATAATGCAAACAGAAGAAGGTTATTATCTGGGCGAAATACCATCTCCTTTTTTAAAGAACTTTGATAATTTTGTCTTTAACGCTCCAAAATCCATCCCTACATCATACGATTTACGTACTGAAAACGGAGGTGATTGGCTGACCCCTGTAAAAAATCAAGGAGCAGAAGGAGCCTGCTGGTCTTTTGCTACTTATGGAGCAGTAGAATCATATTGGAAAAAGCAAGGTCTGGCTACATTCGATTTGTCCGAACAAAACCTCGCGACCTGCCACGCTTTTGATTACACTCCCAGCGAAGGTGGAAATTCTGACATGTCGGCTGCATATCTAACAAGGTTCTCTGGACCAATTTCCGAAGCAGACGACCCCTATACTTTGCCTTCGAATCC
>JAQVEY010000098.1 GCA_028697515.1 Bacteroidales bacterium
ATAAAACTATTAAAATCAAACACTCCTGCAAACTATGTTTTAATGTTTGCTATTATGCTTGTCTTGTGGGCATTCAAATTTATATTTATGCCCACAGCTATAGAAAATTTTGAATCGTACAATCTATTTTTTAATAGCTTTCCTGAAACAATTTTTTATAAATACTTTTCTACGATATTAGGGTTTTTGGCAGTGTTTTTTTTCGCCCTTATCCTAAATAAGACAAACTCTGATTTACTAATTGTAAAATCTGCCTACCAAAGTCCAGGAGTTTTTTTTATACTTCTTAGCGGCACTTATATCAATTCTCAAAGGATGACTCCGATACTTTTGTCTGCAATACTGTTGTTTTTATCTATTCTTATTTTAATGTATTCCTATCAAAAATTCAAAGCTTTTGATAATGGTTTTAATTCGGGACTGGTTTTCAGTTTAGGTGTACTAATTTTTCCTAAATTAATTTTCTTTTTTCCTTTTTTAATTTTCACTTTGTTTTATATAAAACCTATTCAATGGAGAGAGTTGGTAGTGTTTTTTATGGGCATTTTGACGCCTTTGATTATGTATATTTCAATCGTTTGGCTTTATGGCAATATTAATCCCTTATTTTCAAAATTAGATGTGATATTTTCTCAAATTTTTAGTTCAGGTAAATACAGTTTGTTTTACTCTTTAGTGTTACTTCCTCCGATAATTTGGGGAATTTTATCAATCATCGCTAAATATTACTTCAAGACCTCAAATAAAATCTCAACACGTAAATTTCAAAATCTAATAGTAATTTTTATCCCCTACTTTGTAATATTATTTTTTAGTCCAATCATAGAAAACGAAGCAATTGTTTTTTTATATGCTCCATTAAGTTTACTGTTTTCAAATATAATAATTAGTGCAGAACAGAAAGTGGGATCTTTCTTTTTATTTGGAATTATAGTCACTCTATGTCTTTCACAGTTTTTTCAAATAAGTTTTTATTTATCAGTCTTTTAAGAATTAAAATAAATATATTTACATTCCGTTTAGTAGTAATATTATAGACAAGTGAAAATATACAGACAAAAAAAGCAATGGAAATTTTTATTAGTGTTGTTTGCCGCAATAATAGGAGGCTTATCGCTTTGGTATACAAACAAATTGATGGACAAACTTTCATCGGAAGAACACAAACGAATAGAACTTTGGGCTGAAGCAACACAACAACTTATAAATTCTGATCCAGACCAAGATGTAAGTTTCCTATTTGAAGTTTTAAGAAATAATGAAACTATTCCTGTAATTCTTGTAAACATGGAAGGAGAAATATTATCCTTTCGAAATCTTGATTCAATTAAAATGCTTGATACTGTATATCAGCAAAAAAAATTGGACGAATTTATGAATAATGGAAAAGAAAATTTTATAATTAAAACCGAAGACGGCATCCCTTTAAATAAAATATATTATTCAGATTCAAATTTATTAAGACAGCTTTACTACTATCCGTACATTCAACTTGCTCTAGTGTTTTTATTTATACTAGTATCATATTTTGCATTCAATATTTCGCGAAAGGCTGAGCAAGATCAGGTTTGGCTAGGAATGTCCAAAGAAACCGCCCATCAACTAGGAACACCAATTTCTTCACTAATGGCATGGCTCGAAATTTTAAAAGATACCTATTCTGACAATCCTGATTTATTTAAAGAACTGGAAAAAGACATAAAAAGGCTGGAAAAAATTACGGATAGATTTTCGAAAATAGGCTCTCAACCACAATTATCTCCTATGGATATTTTTGAAGTCTTAGAGAGCTCTTTAGCTTACATAAAGTCTAGAATTCCTAATACCATTAAAATTACTACAGATTTCTCTTTAGAAAATCGTATTTTAATCCCATTAAATCCCGGACTTTTCGAATGGGTAATAGAAAATTTATGCAAAAATGCAGTTGACGCAATTGGGCAAAAGGGAGAAATAATCATAAGCGTCGAAAAACATCTGGATTTCATTTATATTGATGTTAAAGATACAGGAAAAGGTATCCATAAAAAATACTTTAAAACTGTATTTAATCCCGGTTATACAACCAAAAATCGTGGTTGGGGACTTGGATTATCTCTTGTCAAAAGAATTGTAGAACAATATCATCAAGGAAAAGTCTTTGTGAAACAATCAGAAATTGGAGTTGGAACTACATTTAGGATTGTATTAAAAACAACTGATTAACATACGAAAATATTAGTATTAGCAATGTTTTTAGCGAATTATTGTTAATAAATATTAATTTTTCGTTTTGTTTCAAATAGTTTTTATAACTTTGCACGAAATTTTTTTTACTCAAAATGAAGGTTTTAACTCAATATTCTGTTCATTTTCGTGATCTTGATAATTCGGATTACGAATATAACTTTACTGTTTCAGACAGTTTCTTTGACTGTTTTGAAAAAAGTGAAATTAAAGGAGGAGATATTGATGTTAAGCTTATTTTATCAAAGAAACCAAACAGCTTGGAATTAGACATTTGTCTATCTGGAAGGGTAAAAATTATATGTGATAGATGCCTTGAAGACTACTATGAACAGATTGATTTTAATGACAAAATAAGTGTTGAACTTGGTGACAAAACGAATTTTGATACAGATAAGGAATTTGTAATTCTTGACCGAAACGAAAACGAGATAAATATTTCTCAGTTTATATATGAATTTGCACATTTTGCAATCCCATTAAGACACTATCATCATAATGATAAAAATGGAAATTGTGGTTGCAATCCTAAAATGCTTGAAGCATTAAAAAAATACTCAAATACTAAAAAGAACAATACGGTAGATCCCAGATGGGAAAAGCTGACAGAGATAAAAAATAATAATGTTAAATAATTAATTTGTATTAAAAATGGCACATCCAAAACGAAAAATTTCAAAACAAAGAAGAAACAAACGTCGCACACATTATAAAGCAGAATTGCCGACTCTATCAAAATGTTCAAATTGTGGTACTACAGTTGAATATCATCATGTTTGTCCCGAATGCGGATATTACAGAGGAAAATTAGCAATTAGTAAAGAACCTGTTACAATCGGTTAATTTATTAATGAATATTGGAATAGATATTATGGGTGGGGATTTTGCTCCTGATGAGATAATCAAAGGAGTTATCCTCGCAAAAAAAACTTGCATTAATGATGCAAATTTGTATTTATTTGGATTAGAATCTTTAATCCGAGCTAAGTTGATTGAAAATAATTCTAATCCTGATGATTATTTCATAGTAAATTGTTCTGATACTCTCGAAATGGGTGACGACCCCGTAAAATCTTTTGCTGAAAAACAGGACTCGGGAATGGTAAAAGGTTTTGAATACCTTAAAAACGGCACTATTGACGGTTTTGCTAGTGCTGGAAATACAGGGGCAATGATGGTTGGAGCTACAAAAATCATAGGTGTGATTGATGGAATTCTAAGACCTTGTATCTCATCATATTATCCGAACAACAATAATGAGAAAAATTTAGTTCTTGACGTTGGTTTAAACGCAGATGCAAAACCCGAAAACATACTTCAATATGGTATATTGGGTGACTTATACGCTAAGCATATAATGGGTATAGAAAATCCTAAAATAGGACTTCTCAATATTGGTCAGGAAAAAAGCAAAGGTAATGTAAATGCAAAATCAAGTTATTTGTTACTTGAAAATGAGAAAAACTTAAATTTCATTGGCAATATTGAAGGCGGTGATTTGTATAAAGCCAACTATGTTGATGTTATTGTAACAGATGGATTTACAGGAAATATTGTTTTAAAACAGGCTGAGTCTTTTTATAACATTCTGGCTGAAAGAAATATTACAGATTCTTATTTTGATAACTATAATTACGAAAATTACGGCGGTACTCCGGTACTTGGTATAAATAAGACAGTAGTTGTGGGTCATGGTAAAAGTAATAGTATCGCTATCAAAAATATGATTATATTAACTGGCGAAATTATTAAATCACAATTCACAGAAAAAATAATTAAAGCTTTTGATTATGGCACAAATTAGAGCAGCTATAACTGGTGTTGGCGGATATGTACCGCCATACATTCTAACTAACGAAGAACTTAGTACTATGGTCGATACCACCGATGAGTGGATTATGGAACGTATCGGTATTAAAGAGAGACACATTCTTCTGGAAGAAGGAAAGGCTACTTCTGATATGGCTACAGAAGCAGTTTTACAACTTCTCGAAAAAACCAATACTAGTCCTGATCAGGTGGACATGCTTATTTGTGGGGTTGTAACTCCAGATATGCAATTCCCTGCAACCGCAAACATTGTATGTGATAAGGTTGGAATAAAAAATGCTTTCGGATATGATTTGAACGCCGGATGTTCAAGTTTCTTATTTGCATTAATTACTGCTTCTAAATATGTCGAAAGTGGCACTCATAAAAAAGTTGTAGTTGTTGGTGCGGATAAAATGTCATCTATTGTTGACTACAATGATAGAAACACCTCACCTATTTTTGGTGACGGGGCAGGTGCTGTTATGCTTGAGCCATACACAGATGGATTAGGTCTTATTGATTCGATTATGCATGTTGACGGAGCTGGTCGTCATTATCTTCATCAAATTGCCGGTGGTTCTTTGAGACCTGCAAATTTCGAGACGATTTTAAGACGTCAGCATTTTATCTATCAAGAAGGTCAACCTGTTTTTAAAGCAGCTGTGTCAAATATGGCTGACGTTGCTGTAAGAATAATGGAAAGACATAATATTACTCCCGAAACATTAAAATATCTTATTCCTCATCAAGCAAATATGAGAATAATTGAAGCAACTGCCAGGAGAATGAAAATTGACAAAGAAAAAGTTATGTTGACCATTACAAAATATGGTAATACAACTTCTGCTACAATTCCACTTTGTTTATGGGAATATGAAAAAGAACTTAAACCAGGCGACAATATTATAATTGCAACTTTCGGGGCAGGATTTGCATGGGGTTCTACTTATATCAAATGGGCTTACGATGGAAGTGTAGTTGCTAAGCACTAATAATATTTTACTTTTTATACTTATCTCTGATATTACGGATATCTAATAACAAGTTTTTGTTACCATAGCCTTTCCTTTCTATATCTTGTAGTTCTGTTCTTATTTCAGTAATTTGTGCATCGTCATTTAAACACATAAATAGTTCATTAACCTGTTTCAAAATTTCGAAGTGAGAACTTAAAATTGAGTTGATAAAAGCTGAATCCTGTTCGAAATTTGTCGAAAGTCCTAAATATGTTGTTTCAATCCAAAAACCAGCTAAAAACAATGCTCCTATTCCAAATTTTTCATTCTCTGCTAAAAGCAAATCTCCTTTTGCAATAAGACTGTCGATAACAGAAAATAAGATTTCCCTGTCGTTTAAGTTTAATTCTATAGAGGGTACAGCTTCCATAAATTCTTTTTCGCCAATTGCGAGTTTACTCGAAAGCGTTTTTACTGCTTCGAGATATTCTGAACATAACTGAACTCTTTCGTAATGCCTAACATACCCCAAATCGGCAATATACATTCCTAAGGCTAAAGATGTTTCTTTGGAATTAAAATACTTATCTGCACCTTTAGGATCAAGAAGATTTTCTGAATTAAACCCCAGATGCAACTTGTTAATCGTTGCAGAGATTTCCGCATAATCAGGAATTGTCGCATAAATACTGTCAAAACTTTTCACATTGCCCGAAAACTCGACATCTCTGAATTCTTCTTTGACTTTCTTATAGTCCTCCGAATTTACACAAGATGTAAATAGAATTACTGTTATAATGATAATAGACAGATGCGATTTTTTCATTATTTAATCTCAATTTCATCAATAAACAACCATGAATCAAAACCCGGACTTAAATGCCAATCAGGCAATTTTCCGTATGATTCTGCAACAACTTTAATATATCTAGCTTTAAGGTTTTCGGGAGAGAAGCTGAATTCCTGTATCTTTACATCATAATCATTATCTGGCATTTTTGAATAAGAATCATATGCCTGTCCAAACTTATATCCATCTTTTGACATATAAATTGTAATCCTTTTAGGAAAGAATATCCATGATTTAACATCCTGTAAAAACCTTACATTAATAAGCTTAACATCTTTAATCTCCTTTAAATCTACAATAGCCTCAAAATCCTGTCCTTTATAACCTTGCCACAATCCACTTCTAAACCAATCATCGCCTTTAACAAAATCTATTAATGCGTTATCTCCTCCTGCGGAATATTGAGGGCTGTACTGACTTATAAGTTTAATGCTCCTATTGTCAGGAATTTGCATATACTCTGCAGTTATAGTCTTGCTCCGCTTTTTTCCAGACGATTCAGCATAAGCTTCAATTTTAACGTCAGATTCAATCAATATTGGCTTTGTATATTTAATCGGATTATTGACAATATCTCCGTTTAATGAATAAAAAACTTCTGCTGACTTATCAGGGCATGATAGCTCAAGATTAAATGATTTATAAAATGATCTGGATGACAAATTTGTTACAGGTACTGGAGTTATTAAGTTTTCGCAAATTCTGGACTGATAAATATTTTCCTCTAAAATTCCCCATTTTTTATTAGGCTCAGGTCCCATAAAAAACTCAAGTTTGCCTCCTGCAATAATATTTTTATGACTAATATAGACTTTATTATATGCTCTGTCATCTAGTTTAACTCTCTGGATATAAATATTCTGAGAACTGTTATTATGAGCAATAATTGTAAATCTTTCCCCATTTTCGAGTTGAATTATTGCAGTATCAAATAAGGGACTTCCCAAATCATAAATACCATTTGCTGGATTAACAGGATAAAAACCTAAAGCCGAAAAAACATACCATGCTGACATTTGACCGCAATCCTCATTTCCACATAAACCATCAGGAGCAGAAGTGTACAGCTCAGACAGTATTTTTCTGACCATTTGTTGTGTCTTCCATGGCTGGCCACAATAATTGTATAAATATGCTATGTGATGGCTGGGTTCGTTACCATGAGCATACTGCCCTATCAATCCGGTAATATCAACCTGATGTGTTCCCGAAGTTTCACTTTGTTCATTAAATAATGCGTCCAGTTTAGCAGCAAACTTCTCACTACCCCCGTGCATTTCTATCAAAGTCAAAATATCATGAGGAACATAGAAACTGTATTGCCAAGAATTTGCTTCTGTATAATTAAAATTTACTTCCTTCGGATCAAAAGGTTCGTACCAAGCACCATTTGCTCTAGCCTGCATAAATCCATTTTTTTCATTAAAAATGTTTTTATAATATTGTGAGCGTTCAATAAACTGATGATAGTAATTTTCTTTTCCTAATTCGGTAGCAAATTGAGCAATACACCAGTCATCAAATGCATATTCTAGGGTTTTTGAAACAGATTCATGCTCTTTGTCCATAGGAATAAAACCGAAAGAGGCAAATTCAGACTTTCCTAACTCGTCCTTTGTTGCAGCAGATATCATTGCTTCCAAAGCATAATCTGTATTAAAATCACTAATCCCTTTGAGATATGCATCTGTTATTACTGGAACAGAATGATATCCAATCATGCAGCCCGTTTCGTTAGCTGATAATTCCCAAACCGGAAGTTGACCACCATATTTATATTGATCAAGAAATGTTTTAATAAAGGCGAGTGTTCGTTTTTGTTGAACAATTGTAAATAAGGGGTGGATTGCACGGTAAGTATCCCACAAAGAAAATACCGTATAGGTATCATGGTTTTCGCTCTTATGTTCATTCAAATCCGTTCCCCTAAAAGACCTATCAACATCTGAATAAATATTTGGAGCAATAAAACAATGATACAAAGCAGTATAAAAAAGCTTTTGATCGTCTTCATTGCCTCCGTATACAAGTATTTTACTTAATTCGCCATCCCAGATTTGTTTTG
>JAQVEY010000099.1 GCA_028697515.1 Bacteroidales bacterium
CAACAGTAATGTATTTTACAGGAATTGACCCATATACAAATGAGAAATTATATGTAGCAAAAAGCCGACAGGAAAGCGAAAGACAGTTAAAGTATTTCTTCTGGTACAAACCTGAAATGAAAAATGATTTGTTAAAATCGTTGATGAGAGCCGGTAGAAAAGATTTAGCAGATAAAATTTTCGGAAAGAGAAAATGAACAAATATTTTAAAATAGCATTATCATGTTTTTGCATATATGTTTTCATTTCTTGCTCAAGCATTAGATTTCCAGAAAATGAGTATCATATCTTTACCGGAAAATCGGAATGGACAGCTACAGAAAAGCATTGTTGCAACCTAGCAATTTCAAATCTTCCTTCAGCCGATTCGACTTATATAGTTTTCAAAAAAGCAAAAATCAAAAGCATGGGACAAGCACAACCCATGATAAGAACTATTCTAAAAAACAGGCAAGATAGAATATATATAATTTCTGTACGAGATAAAAAAGTAAATCCCAATCTTTGTTTCGAGACAATCCCCGACAGTGCTAAAATTGGACTTGTAGGTCACGAAATTGTCCATGTTCTTGATTTTAAGTCAAAATCTTTCCCTGAAATTATAGTCATGGGGCTAAAATACAGCTTCAGCCATAAATATAAAAGAAATGTGGAGTGGATTACCGACTCTTTGACTATTGCAAACAATATGGGATATGAAAATCTATGTTTCTCTAATTATATTTACAATTCTCCATTTGTAAGTAAAAAATATTTAAAAAAGAAAGCAAAGTATTATATGACACCTGATGATATGAGAAATATTATTTATACTTTATCGCAACTCCGGACAGAACAGGATACCATGCCTGATAATCAAATTTTACATTAATAACAGCATCTGCTCCTTCGACTTTTGCTTTTTCGGATAAATCTATCATCAATCTTTCAGGTGTGTGAAAAATAGCTCCATCAACCTGAATGTATTTTATTTCATTATAAGCTTTATCGGGCATTTGTGTCATGTACACCTCAACGCCTTCATCAGATGGTTTGGGAAGATTTACAATTCTTGTTGTAGCACAACCTGAAATAATAAATACTGATATTATCAGGCAATAAATAATAACATGATTTTTGGTTTTCATAGTTTACTTTTTTTTAAATTCTAAATATTAAACGCTACTTAATATAGATTATTTTATTTACAAATAATTAGTACAATTTTTATCTATTATACGCTTATACAAAATAAGCAAGTCGTATAGAATGAATTTATAAGAACCAGCATTATAAAAGATTTCTCAGCCTTCTTTTGTCAGGCTTCGAAAAAGATGTGAGAAATCTGTTACATTCTTAAAATAATTTAAATATTGAGCAACTTGCTTGCTCTTAATTAGTATTTTTAATCACTATTGTCCGGTAAATATTATTTATGCCACAGATTCACAGATTAACTCTTAAAATAGATTTGTCTTGACTATTTACATTGTGTAAATCATTTTATAAGGCTCAGAAATAATTTTGACACAACTATATATAGAATTACATTCTCTTACTTGATTACAAAAGGAAATTAACTCAGAAAAAGCAATTTTTATCGAAGATAAAAATCTTTCTGTGGATAATCTGTTTTAATTGTTAGTAGATGCAATTAACTAAAATCATCAGAAAATCTGTGAATCTGTGGCTTATTTTGTTTTACAAGCCCCATCTATTAACATTTTTCAATTTCTATTTGTGGACAATGTTTTTAGACTTTTCTGTAGAATTTATTTCGGACAACAATGATTTTTAATCTATTATAATTCAATAAATTAAGAAGATAACACATATTTATTTTTAGCATATTTGAAAAATAATCCAACTTAATACAACAGTAGAATCAAATATTGACTATTTTTGAAATAAAATTGTATTGATTTTGTTATTATTAATAAACAATGTTTATTAGTAAATAATTTTTATGATAAAACTAAGAGGAATAGCTTTCTTAACTGTAATTGTTTTTATTGCGATTAAATTTGATTTGAGCGCTCAATCAACTTTGCAATTAAAATTCACGCCTATTGGTATACACCCATTTGACGAAAAGAATTCACATCTATTTGAGAATAGAATTGATGCGAATGGTATTTTCATTACAGAACCTTGTTTTATTTTATCTTACGAAAGTTTTTTACGTAGTGATGTTTTTGCAATAAGAGGAATGGTAGGGTTTTTAAGCGATGCTGCATCAAAACCTGCTATATTGATACATTTAGGTGCAAAACAGAGACTTATACAGGTTTGGAGGAATTCCTTAAGTATAGGCATTGGAGGGAATATTTATGGAAGAGAATGTTGGGATAGAATTCCTCATTACGAAACCGATAACTCCTGGTCAGAAAACGGAAAATGGGAATATAAACTAGGGTTTATGGCAGAAATAGAATATGCTCTTTTTCTGAACGATAAAAATGATCTTACATTATCCATTCTTTACGGTCATCAACCTAACACTTTTACTTTTACAATTGGCTATAAATACTGGATATCTTCAATTATAAAACATCCAAAAAAATGTGGTTCTTGTCCATTTTCTAAGACAAGCAAACATTGGAATCCTTAAGAAATCATGTCGAATTAAATAAACGATTATGGAAATAAAACGTGTATTTGATATCTTAGAATTATATAAAACTGAGTATGCAGAATTAAAAGACGCATTCTCATACAAAGATAAAGGTACATGGGTAAATTTCTCAGCTCATGATTATTACAAATATGCACATTTGTTCGCTTGTGGATTAATAAATAAAGGATTTGCAAAAGGCGAAAAAATTATAACGATGTCCCAAAGTTTACCGCACTGGAATATTGCAGATATGGGAATCTCTCTAGCAGGACTTGTACATGTGCCTATTTACACAACACTTGGTGCAGAAGAACTAGAATACATTCTACGACATAGTGAGGCAAAAATAATAATTGTTTCAGACGCCAATTTGTACAAAAAATTAAAGCCTATCGCAGACAAAATCCCCGAGATTCAGAAAGTATTTACATTTCACCATATAGAAGGCATCGAAAACTGGGTAAGTCTTATTCAGGAAGCTCAGGAAAACGAAGAAGAACTGATGGAAAAACTGTTTAAAATCAAGAATTCGGTAGATGAAAATGATTTGCACACAATAATTTACACTTCTGGTACAACAGGTAATCCAAAAGGTGTGATGATCTCTCACAAAAATATCTTAAGCAATGCCCTAGCTGTTAAACCAATAGTACCAATTGACCATGGTCAAAAAATGCTTAGTTTTTTGCCTCTTTGTCACATATACGAACGAATGCTTAATTATTCATTCCAAATAAAAGGAATATCTATTTATTATGCAGAAAGTTTAGGTACAATTGTTAATGATCTCAAAGATATCAAACCTCATCTTTTTAACTCTGTACCAAGAGTTCTTGAAAAATTTTATGATAAGATAATATCTATAGGGAAAGATTTACATGGAATTAAACGATGGATTTTCTTTTGGGCAGTAAGGCTAGGTACCAAGTTTGATGATAGGGGTAAAAACTCAGCAATATATAATTTTAAATTAATGATTGCTCGCAAACTTGTTTTCAAAAAATGGATGGCTGCTTTTGGGGGCAATATAATTGCTGTGGTTTCTGGTGGCGCCTCTTTACAAGTCAGATTAGCAAGACTATTTACTGCATCAGGAATAAGAATTTGTGAAGGATATGGACTCAGTGAGACATCTCCTGTTTTGGCTGTTAATCCTATGGATTGGAACAATGCATACCTTGGAACAGTAGGACCTGTACTTTCGGGAGTGGAACTTAAAATAGCGGATGATGGGGAAATTTTGGCCAAAGGTCCAAACATTATGCTTGGTTATTATAAAGACCCTGAAGCTACTGCTAAAGTTATTGACGCCGAGGGATGGTTTCATACTGGAGACATAGGTGAGTTTATTGAGGGTAAATTCCTTAAAATAACGGATCGCAAAAAAGAAATATTTAAAACTTCGAGTGGTAAATACATTGCCCCACAGGTTATTGAGAATAAGTTCAAATCCTCAAGTTTGATAGAACAACTAATGATTGTAGGAGAAAATGAGAAATTCGTAAGTGCATTGATATCACCAAATTTCAACTATTTACATTATTTTGCAAATAAGCATAAAATCCACTATCGTGATAACTTCGAACTAATAAAAAGTACTGAAGTAGTCAATAAATTTCAGAAAGAAATAGATTTGGTAAACGAAACATTAGGGGATCACGAAAAAATTAAACGTTTCAGACTTGTTGCCGAAGAATGGTCTCAACCAACAGGGGAATTATCGCCTACATTAAAACTTAGACGTAGTATTATATATAAAAAATATAGTCACATTCTGACTGAAATCTATGGACATGGTGCTGATAAAACCGAAGACATGGGTAAAGACAAGAGTTCTGAAAGTTTTGAGAGCAAAATTACAAACGGGATGCGTAAACTTATCAATATTAAATCTGATAAAGAATAATCTCTTAAGCAGTTTTTATAAATTGTATTATTTAAACACCTAAACAAATTGATAACAAAAAATAAATCAGGTTATATTACAGTTAATTCTTCTTTAATTTATTACGAGACGATTAATTATCAATTAATAAATGAAAATAAACCTATATTGATATTTTTACACGAAGGCTTAGGTTCTTGCTCACAATGGAAGGGCTTTCCATCCGAATTATCTGAAGAACTGAATCTTCCGGTATTTATGTATGACAGATACGGATATGGCAAATCGGACAAAATAACTAAACCAAGAACGATTACATACATTGAAGAAGAAGCGCTTGATTGGCTACCAAAAATAATTAATAAACTAGGACTTGATTTCCATAAAAAGATTTTGATAGGACATAGTGACGGTGGTAGTATTGCGCTAATTTATCCAGCTGCTGAACCTAAAAATCTAATTGGGATTATTACTGAAGCTGCACATGTTTTTAATGAAGCAAAAGCTTATGACAGTCTAATGAATATTGTTAATAACTATAACACTGGAAGCTTGAAGCAGAAATTAAAAAAATATCATGGAGATAATACAGATTCAATGTTCCTGTCCTGGTCAAATATGTGGCTCGGAGACAATTTCAGACAATGGAATATCGAACACTATTTGTCAAAAATTAAATGCCCAGTTCTAGCAATACAAGGAAAAGAAGACGAATTTGGAACATATAAGCAATTAGAATCCATAAAAAACAACACAAAAGGAAAAACAGAGCTCTTGTTTATTGATAACTGTAAACATGTTCCACATCAACAGGCTCAAGAGATTGTTAAAAAAGAAATGATAAATTTCATTTCAGGTTTATGAAAATTTATGATAAAAATCATATCTTTGGGCCTTAATTAAAAAGTATCAACTATAAAAACGACAATATGAATTTTGAATTTACCGAAGAACAATTAATGATTAAACAAGCTGCTAGAGATTTCGCAGTAAGAGAATTACTTCCTGATATATTAGAAAGAGATGCAAAATGCATTTATCCTGAACGTCAGGTGAAAATGTTAGCTGAACTAGGTTTTTTTGGGATAATGATTGACCCGCAATACGGCGGAGGTGGAATGGATTCGATATCTTATGTGCTTGCTCTCGAAGAAATTGCAAAAATTGATGCAGCGACTGCAGTTATACTTGCTGTACACAACTCATTGACAGCTTATGGTATAGAACATTATGGAACAGAAGATCAAAAACAAAAATTTCTCCCTTCACTTGCAAGTGGAGAGAAAATAGGAGCATTTTTGTTATCAGAACCCGAAGCTGGTTCTGATGCGACTTCACAAAAAACCATAGCTGAAGATAAAGGAGATTATTATCTTATCAACGGCACAAAGAACTGGATAACAAGCGCTGACCATGGAGGTTTATATATTTTAATTGCACAGACATATCCTGAGAAAAAGCATAAAGGAATAAATGCATTTATTGTTGATCGTAATTCTCCCGGTATCACGCTTGGTCCCCACGAAGATAAAATGGGAATGAGGAGCTCTGATACACATTCGGTTATGTTTACGGATGTAAAGGTCCCAAAAGAAAATAGAATTGGAGAAGATGGTTTTGGATTTTCTTTCGCCATGAAACTCCTCGATGGAGGTAGAATAGGAATTGCTGCTCAGGCTATTGGTATTGCGGGTGGGGCTTTCGATCTTGCACTTAAATATTCGAAAGAAAGGAAAGCCTTTGGTACAGAAATTTGTAATCATCAGGCTATTGCATTTAAACTGGCAGACATGGCAGTAAAACTAGAAAACGGCAGAAATCTTATCCTAAAGTGTGCTTGGCTCAAAGATCAGGGCAAACCATACAGCCTAGAAAGTGCTATGGCTAAACAGTATTGTGGCGATTCTGCTATGGAAATTACCACAGAAGCTGTTCAAATACACGGCGGGTACGGATACGTAAAAGAGTATCATGTAGAAAGACTTATGCGAGAAGCTAAAGTAACCCAAATTTATGAAGGTACTTCAGAAATACAAAAAATCGTAATTTCAAGGACACTTCTTAAAGATTAATTTACATTTGTAAATAATAAATTAAACTAGTATTAATTAATTAAATATATCTGACTTATGAAAATTTTAGTATGCATGGGAAATGTTCCCGACACTACTACAAAAATTAGATTTGATTCCGAAATGAAAAAACTGGACACTAACGGTGTTCAATGGGTAATAAATCCTTGGGATGAGTTGGCTCTTACCAGAGCATTAGAAATAAAAGAGCAATCTGGTGGGAAAATTGAAAAAGTATCTGTAATTAATATTGGAAAAGCTGACGCCGAACCAACAATAAGAAAAGCTCTAGCAATTGGCGCTGACGATGCTTACAGAGTAGATGCTGATCCAACAGATTCATATTTTATTGCAGCTCAAATAGCTGAAGTAGCTAAAGCAGAAAGCTTTGATATTATAATGTGTGGAATTGAATCGTCTGATTTCAATGATGCAGCTGTTGGCAGTATGTTAGCAGAATTTCTTGATTATCCATCGGTTTCGGCTGTTTCTTCTTTCGAATTTAACGATGGAAATATTAGTCTTAAAAGAGATATCGACGGTGGAAAAGAAACTATAAGCGTAAGTGCTCCTTTTGTTGCTATTGTTCAAAAAGGAATTTGTATCAATCCAAGAATTCCTGCTATGAGGGGAATTATGATGGCTAGGACAAAGCCAATTAAGGTAACTGATCCTGTTGCAACAGATTCGCTTATCGAAGCACTGACATTCGATTTACCTGTATCAAAAGCAGCATGTAAAATGGTTGATGCCGATAATACGGACAAACTTATAGAACTATTGCACGGCGAAGCTAAAGTTCTTTAATCAGAGAGATTTTATTTTATTCATAATCTTAAAATTAATTATATGTCAATAATAGTTTTTTCAGAAAACAGAACAGGCAAAATAAAAAAACACAGCTTAGAGGCTGTTGCTTATGCCACATATATATCAAAGAACAATTCAAAACCTGTAATTGCAGTATCGGTTGGAAATGTAAATAATGATGAACTTTCAGTTTTAGCAAAATACGGTGCGTCAAAAATCATTTCTATTAAAGATAATAACTGGCAAAATCACGATAGTCAGTCATATACAAAACTTATTGCTGAAATTGTTGAAAAAGAAAATGCTGATACAGTTATTTTCAGCCATTCCAATCTAGGCAAAGCCATCGCCCCAAGGCTATCAGTTAGACTTAAAGTTGGACTTGCATCCAATGTGCTGGCATTACCGATTGCCTATTCTCCTCTGACTTTCAAAAGAAAATCATACAATGGAAACGCATTCCAACAAATAAAAATAACTTCAGCTAAATGCGTTGTAACAATTAATCCAAACTCATGCGACTTAGTTGAAAACCCTCTTCCT
>JAQVEY010000100.1 GCA_028697515.1 Bacteroidales bacterium
TGCCAAACGTTTTGCCCAGATATATGCTCCATATCCATGAAAAAGTTCATCCCCACCATCGCCTGATAATACCATTGAAACGTGTTCTTTTGCGAGTTTAGACAAAATCATTGTAGGTATTGCAGACGAGTCGGCGTAAGGCTCGTCATAAAAATCGAGCATATCGAGTATTATATTTCTGGCATCAGCTTCAGTAACAATATACTCGTGATGATTTGTGCCAAGATATCCGGCGACTTTTGCAGCATATTTAGACTCATCGTATTTTGCGTCCTTGAAACCAATTGAAAAGGTATTTAATTTTTTGTCATAAACTTTTGCAGCAACAGCAGTCACAAGACTTGAATCAATACCCCCACTTAAAAACGTTCCAAAAGGGACATCGCTAACCAAACGCATTTTTACTGAAGAAACAATAAGCTCATTGAGCCTTTCTTTTGCTTCAAAAGGATCGTTTATAACATTGCGACGTATAGTTCCTTCAATATCCCAGTATGATTCCATCCTGAAACCATTTTCGGAAACAATACCGGTTTGTCCGTTAGGGAATTTTCTGATATTCGAAAAAATAGTATCGGGTTCGGGTATATAGCCGATATGTAAAAATTCATTAATAGCAGAATTGTTTATCTGACGACGATCGCGAATATATTTTACTTGTAATAATGATTTTAATTCAGAAGAAAAGGCGAAATTGTTTCCATCCCAGTAATAAAACATTGGTTTGATACCAATTCTGTCGCGGAATAAATAGAGTATCTGTTCTTGTTTATCAAAGATACAGATAGAAAACATTCCGTTGAGTTTATTGATGAAAGTTACTCCCCATTCGGCAAAAGCCTCTACAATAACTTCTGTATCGCAACTTGTTTTTAGTTCAATATTCAAGTCCTTTGCAATATCCATGAAGTTATATACTTCGCCGTTATACACACAAATATATCTCATGGAGTGCGATTCCATAGGCTGGTTTGCATCGTTTGATAAATCAAGAATGCTTAGTCGTTGATGTCCAAGGCCTACTAAATCGGTATAATAACTGCCTCCTGCATCAGGTCCACGATGAACCAGACATGAAGTCATTTTATCCAATTCATCCTTACTGACAAATTCAGGATTATTTTTTGAATAAAAACCTGTTATACCGCACATTTGCTATTCTAAATTTTTTTGCAAAATTAATCTATTAATTAAGTATTTGTAATTAATATCTAATAAATTATATCATCTTACGCGGACATACTATATTATCGAAGTCTTCTGCCGATATAAAGCCGGTTTTTATCGCTGCATCTTTCAGACTTAGTCCGTTTTTATGTGCAAATTTTGCTATTATGGCAGCTTTTTCGTAGCCTATTTTTGAATTTAGGGCAGTTACGGTCATTAATGATTGGTTTAAATAATAATCTGCTTTTTCTATGTTTACTTTTATTCCTATGATACAATTTGTTAGAAATGAAGAACAGGCTTCTGCAAGAAGATTAGCTGATTCCAAAAAGTTCTTAATGATTAGTGGTTTATAAACATTTAATTCAAAATGCCCGTTCATACCGCCCAGACTAATAGCTGTATCATTTCCGATTATCTGACAACAAACCATAGTTAAAGCTTCAACTTGTGTGGGGTTTACTTTTCCCGGCATTATTGAAGATCCAGGCTCATTTTCAGGTATAAATATTTCATTTAAACCACATCTTGGACCACTTGCCATAAATCTAATGTCATTTGCAATTTTATTCAGACTGACTGCAATTTGTTTTAATGCTGCATGTGTCTCCACAATGGCATCATTAGAGGCAAGTGCTTCAAATTTATTGATGGCAGGCAAAAATGTAATATCCGTATATTCTGAAACATATTTACACACTTTTTTATCAAAGGTTTTTGGGGCACTCAGCCCTGTTCCTACAGCTGTTCCTCCAATAGCCAGTTGAGAGAGGTGCATAAGGCTCCTTTCAAGTGCTTTTATGCCGAATTCAAGCTGGGTGGCATATCCCGAAAATTCTTGTCCAAAACTGATTGGTGTGGCATCCATAAAATGGGTACGACCTGTTTTTATAATATTGGCAAAATCGAATGAGAGTTTTTGGATTCCTTTATGCAAGTCTTTTAATGCAGGCAGTGTTTTAAAAAATATTGCCGACATAGCAGCGATATTCATTGCAGATGGGAATGTGTCGTTAGAAGACTGACTGCAATTTACATCATCATTTGGGTGAAGAATCTTGACTTTATCGGTTAGTTTTCCACCTGAAATTACATGTGCTCTGTTTGCAATGACTTCATTTAAGTTCATGTTTGTTTGAGTTCCCGAACCTGTTTGCCAGACTACCAATGGAAAATTGTCATCCAGTTTACCTGAAATTATTTCATCACATACTAAATATATGAGTTCTGCTTTTTCATTGCTTATTTTTTTTAAGATGCAATTTGCTTTGGCACAGGCTTTTTTTAGAACAGCCATAGCTCGGATTATTTCTACCGGCATTTGTTGCCCAATTTTGAAATTCTCTAAAGAACGTTGAGTTTGAGCTCCCCAGTATTTATCTACAGGAACTTCCACAACACCCATTGTATCTTTTTCTTTGCGAGTCTTCATGATTTAGTCTTATTAAAAAATTCTTTTATGTAAAATGATACTTCTTCCGGTTTTTCGTAGTGTAACCAGTGACTTGTATTTTGAATTGTTATTATTTCTGCATTGCTGAAAATAAAATCTATTAATTTAACGTCACTTTTGTTAATATAATTGGAGTTTGATGCTTTTAAAAACAATATGGGGTTTTCAATTTTTTTATCAATAAAGTCGTCTGGGTTAAGGCCGTTCATTATCTCCGGCAGATTATTCATAATAGCATCAACATTTATTTTCCAGACAATTTTATTGTTTTCTTTCCGTAAATTTTTAAGAATAACGTTTTTTTCTTCTGTTGTTAACTCTTTAATATATTGACTAATTTCTCTGTATGTAGAAAATTTTTCGATTGGTAGGTTTTTCATTATAGAGACCAGATTCAAATGAAATTTAATGCTTTCTACATGGTCCATTAGAGCTGTATAATTGCGAGGAGAAATGTCTGCAACAACAATTTTATTGACTAATTGGGGATAATCTGCTACAAAAAACATTGCGACTTTTCCACCCATTGAATGTCCGATTATTTTTATACTTTCGAGATTGTGAGCCTCACAATAGTTTTTTAAATCATTTACCATCTCTGGATAGCTATGATTGTCGGCAAAAAATGAATTTCCGTGATTTCTTAGATCAATTAAGTGAATTTTGTAATCAGATTTTAGAAATTCTGCAACTCTTTTCCAGCTTTCGCTATTGCCGTATAGACCATGTAAAATAACAATGTTTTTATTTCCTGTGCCGATGATTTCAGAATTGAGTATCATCTTTTTCGTGCTAATAGGCTGCAGTAAACTGATTTAAAAATCTGATATCATTTTCGAAAAACAATCTCAAATCTTTTATCCCATATTTCAGCATTGCAATTCTTTCTATTCCCATACCGAAAGCAAAACCGGTATATATTTTAGGATCAATACCAGTAGCAATAAAAACATTCGGATCAACCATACCACAGCCAAGTATTTCTAGCCAACCACTGCCTTTACAGACATTACACCCTTTCCCCCCACAAAGAGAACAACTTACATCCATTTCAGCAGATGGTTCGGTAAATGGGAAATAGGACGGTCTAAGGCGTGTTTTTGATTTTGTCCCGAACATTTCTTTTGCAAAATAATCAAGAGTTTGTTTCATATCTGCAAATGAAACATCTTTGTCAACATAAAGCCCTTCGACCTGATGGAAAAGGCAGTGTGCTCTTGCCGATATGGCTTCGTTTCTATAAACTCTTCCGGGTGAGAGACTGCGTATTGGAGGTTTTAACTCTGACATTTCGTGTGCCTGTACAGATGAGGTATGAGTACGTAACAGAACATTCATATCGGGAGAAATGAAAAAAGTGTCCTGCATATCGCGGGCAGGATGATTTTGAGGAAAGTTAAGTAAACTGAAATTATGTTTATCATCCTCAATTTCAGGTCCTTCTGCAACAGAGAAACCGAGTTTTGTAAAAATTGCAATAATTTCGTTACGAACTATTGATAAAGGATGGCGAGAACCAATTTTCAATGGGTCTCCTGGGCGTGTTAAATCCAGCTCAATTTTACCTTCCTGAGTAACGGAAATGGAATTTTTTAAATCATTTAATTTTTCTGTTGCTTTTTGCTTAAGAACGTTTATTTCAGCACCTACCTGTTTTTTTTGGTCTGCTGGCACATTTCTGAAATCATCAAAAAGAGCAGGAATTAATCCTTTTTTTGACAGATATTTTAATCTGAATTCTTCAATTTCTTCAATAGTTTTTGGCTGAAAACTTTCTACTGCTGCTAATAATTCTTTAATTCTGTTAATCATTTCTGACAAGATTTATCGGGCAAAGTTAAGATATTTACAGTAATTTACAAGCATACTTTTTGTGTAAATATTAGAACGCGGATATAAACTAAAAACAGTTAAATTCGAATTTATTTATCTTTATCTCTGAAAACAATTACTATTGGGACACCAGTAAAATCAAAATTTTCACGTAGTTTATTTTCGAGGTATCGTTTGTATGGGTCTCTAATGTACTGCGGAAGGTTGGCAAAAAATGCAAAAACCGGTGTTGGAGTAGGCAATTGCGTTACATATTTGATTTTTACGTATTTTCCTTTGTTTGTTGGAGGAGCATAGCTTTCTATGGCTTCCAACATAATCTCATTAAGCTTACCAGTAGGGATACGTTGAACTCTATTTTGATAAACTTTCATGGCCGTTTCAATGACATTATGAATTCTCAACTTTGTTAGTGCAGATATAAATAAAATGGGGATGTCGTTAAATGGTGCAATCTTTTCCATAATAGATTTTGTGTAATCTCTTACTGTATTTGTTGATTTTTCAACTAAGTCCCATTTGTTAACAATGATGACGATTCCTTTTTTATTCTTTGTGATTAAATTCAATATGTTTTGATCTTGAGCTTCGAATCCGATAGTTGCGTCAATCATTAAGAGACAAATATCTGAATTCTCGATAGCTCTGATAGCCCTCATTACAGAATAAAATTCCAAGTCTTCGTTGACTTTGGTTTTTCTTCTAACTCCTGCAGTATCAACCAGCATAAAGTCAAAGCCGTATTTGTTGTATCTAGTATTAATGGCATCTCTCGTAGTCCCAGCAATACTTGTAACTATATTTCTTTCTTCGCCAATAAGAACGTTTGTTAATGAAGATTTTCCCACATTTGGACGACCAACGATAGTAACTCTTGGTAATGAGTCAGTTTCCAACACATCATCAGCTTCTAATACGACAGAAACAGCATCGAGAAGGTCACCAGTACCAAGGCCATTAACAGCCGAAATGCAAAATATCTCACCTAAACCCAAGTTATAAAATTCATAACTGTCAGTAATTTTTGCGTTAGTGTCAACTTTATTTGCAACTAAAAAGACTGGTTTTTTAGATCTTCTTAATAACTCGGCTACAGATATGTCAAGATCTGTAAGTCCAGTTTGAACATCAAGGACGAAAATTATACCATCAGCTTCTTCAACGGCAATTGTTACCTGCTTGGCAATTTCCTGTTCGAAAATATCAGAAGAATTGTTTACATACCCACCTGTGTCAACAACAGAGAAATTCTTGCCATTCCAGAAGCAATGTCCGTAAAGTCTGTCACGGGTTACACCGCTTTCGTCATCAACAATAGCTTCACGACGTTCAACAAGACGATTGAAGAGAGTTGATTTTCCTACATTTGGTCGCCCTACTATTGCAATAATGTTTCCCATAACCGAATTTTTTGCAAAGGTATAAAAAAGACTGTATGTTTAATTAAGATTTTGAGATTAACTGATATTCAAAGAATTAAAGCATGGATTAAACTTAAGAGTCAATTAAATTATTGAATAAGACTAGCCTTATTGCTGTGGAATTTTTTACTTTTGCTTCCGATTTGATTATTCAAATTTATGCAGACAAATAAATATAAAACATATCAAAAGACACCAATTATTTTGATGGTGATATTATTGAGCTATTTAGCAGGACAGATAATCAATGCTGTTTTAATGCAAAGCCTTTCGCCTGAGTTATCTGTAAAAATTATGTCACTTAGCGAAAATGATGTCAATGAAATATCTTTATTAAAAATACTACAGTTTATTTCTGCAGTTTTTAGTTTTTTGATTCCTGCGTTAATAATCAGTAAGTTATTTACCCAAGACGCTAAACCTTATATTAGTTACAGACAAAGTCCGGGTATTTGGTATTATTTACTGATACCTGTTTTGCTAATATCGGTAATGCCTTTGATGAACATTATTATTCAATGGAATGAATCTATTGTATTGCCTGAAAGCTTGAGTAATATGGAAGTAAAAATGAAGGAAATGGAGGCTTCATCACAAAAAATGATTGAGTTGTTGCTTTCGGGGAACTCATTTTTAACGATAAGTTTAAATTTTATATTAATTGCTTTATTGCCTGCACTTGGCGAAGAATTTTTATTCAGAGGAGTTATACAGAAACACGGTAAAGAATTATTTAAAAATTCACATATTGCAATTTTTGTAGCTGCATTTTTGTTTTCGGCGATACATTTTCAGTTTTACGGGTTTATTCCCCGCTTATTGTTAGGGATGGTCTTTGGATATCTTGTATATTTCTCAGGTTCTATCTGGCCTGCAGTTTTTGCACATTTTATAAATAACTCAATGGCAATAGCTGTTTGTTATCTGTCAAAAACAAGCGAGATTGCTGCCGAAACCAATACTTTCGGAACAAAAGCTTCGGATATATACTTTGTTATTTCAGGACTTGTGCTTGCGGGTGTTGTGTCTTGGGTAATGATAAAACGATATAGAGTTGCAGAATGAGAAGTTGAGAGGAGAAATATTTAGCCACTAGGATTGTCCTCGATATCCAAAAGACGGAAACAAACGAACAAACGAACAGAAGAACAGTCGAACAAACGAATTACGAACAGTATAATAATTCAAGAACCAGCAGTAAAAATACCTTAGCCTTAGCCTTAGCCTTAGCCTTTAATTTTAAAGGACGAACAAACGAATCCCGTTAAATCAGAAATTGCAATTATTGATAATATAATTTCATTTTCTTAAAATAGCAGACTCGTTAAAAAAGCATGCATAGCAATTTCTTGTTTTAACGAGGATGCACGAGCCAAAGGCTCGGCACAAACGAACAGAGGAACATTCGAACAGAGGAACAAACGAACAAACGAACAAACGAACATTTGAACAGACGAATTACGAACAGTATGATAATGCAAGAACCAGCAGTAAAAATACCTTAGCCTTAGCCTTCTCCTCAGCCTTTTTACCCATTAACAACTCCAACAAATAAAAAATTAATTAAATACTCAATTAAAAAAACAATCTTTTTTTCTAAATATAAATTTCATTTTTAAAACAACCACAGAAAAATTTATTCGTTTTAGATTTAATTAAATTCAATTAACTAAAAATTTGAGGATATGAAAAAGCAAATTTTAACACTCGTAATTGTAGGTTTAATAACACTGAATTTTAACTTATACTCACAAGTAACAGATTTTGAGGCTGCTGAACTGATTGCAAAAAAGGCGTTTACAGAAGTTCTTTCGAAAGAGTTGAATAATGTAGAAATTTCAGATTATTATATTAAAACACTTGATAATCAGCCGGTATTATATATTTTTAAAGAATCAGATGGAGGTTTTGTTATTGTATCGGGTGAGGAAAGGACGGTTCCGGTATTGGCATATTCGACAGAGGACTTTGCTTC
>JAQVEY010000101.1:0-3292 GCA_028697515.1 Bacteroidales bacterium
TTTCCCATCACATATTGCTGAAGCAATTAATTATCGTAGCCTAGATAGAGAAAGTTGGGGAAAATAATGGTCGAGATTTTGTTAAAGTACAATTAATTAATATATTTTTACAGCGAAAAAAAAGTGAAAATTGCCGTGAAAAGACTCATTTCTATATTGGTGTTTGTCTGCTTAGCTCAGCTATTGTGGGCTCAGACAGCAAATGAGTTTTTTGAACGCGGGAAAGAAAAAGCTAATCTAGGGAAATATAAAGAAGCCATTTATGAATTTAACAGAGCAATAGAAACCGACAGGAAATTTGCCAAAGCATATAATTCCAGAGGTGTTGTTAAAGAGATTATTGGGGATTTTAGAGGAGCAATAAAGGATTATTCTACAGCCATAGATATAGAACCGGGTTTCTATTTGGCTTATTATAACAGAGGACTGGTTAAGATATTTATGGGACAACAAGAAAGTGGCTGTGAAGACCTAGATAAGGCAGAAGCACTGGGGCACAGAAGAGCGATTAAGGCAAAGAAAGAATGTTGCAAGTAATTCTGCTTACTGTTTAAATAATTGACAGAAAATAGCAGAAGTTCTATAATCAAACAAAAATATTTATTGAATCCGGTATAATGCTTATCTCATAAGGCGTACTTCCAATTATTTCCCCATCTGTTTCTGCAAATATGTTTTGTTTAGATTCTATTTTAAAACTTTTGGTGCGAAATGATCTTACTCCTTTAATTTCTAGAATTTTTCCGTTATATAATTTTTTAATGTTCAACACTATTTTAAGCTTTGACATATTCTCATATACAGTTACATCAAGATAACCATCATTTATAACCGCTGAAGGTGTTTGCATCATTCCACCACCGGAATACTTTCCATTTCCTATACTAATAGATAGGAATTTTCCTTCAAGAATTTCATCGTTTATGCTAATTTTTAATTCCCAAGCCCTGTATTTTATAAGACTTTTTAATAAACTGATAAGGTATGCCGATTTCGTTCGGCGTCCCCTCTCTTTCATCACATTTGTTGCTTTTACCACGACAGAATCAAAGCAAAGACCGGCAATATTTATAAAATAAGCTGATTTGGTGTTTTCATTAGCATGATAACTAATTTTTCCAATATCCTGACGACAACTATTACCTTTAATTAATCTCTGTATAGCCTTTTCGTAATCATTTTCAAATCCATAATATCTCGCCCAATCATTTCCGGTTCCCATTTGCATCAAACCTATATAAATATCTGTGGTTGGAATTTCTGTTTGAGTAAAAATTCCGTTAACTGTTTCATTAAGCGTGCCATCTCCACCCACAACTACAAACTTTCTAAATCCTTCTAATATCTTTTCTTTAATAATTTTTTGAGCATGCCCAATAGCTTCAGTAAAAGCATATTCATAATTCAAACCGATTTTAAGGATTAGCTCTTCAATTTTTGGCCATTCTCTTTCGCCTCCTTCATTTCCGGCATTAGGATTTATAAGAAAGAAGAATTTATTTTCATTTTGATAAGTCAATGTCTTAAATTTTTTACAATTTTACAAATTATAATTTTACAAGAAAATTTTATTGCATTAATTATTACAACTTTATATGGAAAAGAAAATACGCTTAATTAAAACCTTTATTAAACAAAGTCAGGAAGACGTTTCGGGGTATCTTGCAATGATACGTGAATATGACATTAACGGAAACCATATCTTTACCAAGGAATATGACGAAGAAAACAATGTTATATTTGAGAATAAATTGAGTTTTAATGAGAACAACAAATTGATTTCCGATGAAACCATTAACTATCAGGATAATTACGGAGAAAAGAGAAACTGTTCTTATGATGCTGATGGCAAACTAAGGTCTGAAAGAATAGAATATGAAGGTGGATGGTTTTCTGTTAAAAAATATGAAAGAGATTTCGAAAATAAAACTTTGAGAATTCTAAGCTTGGACGAAAACGATGAACTAGAAGAAATTACTGAGATTGTATATAACGAAAAAGGAGATATTGTTAGTCATAAGGAATTTGATGAAGACAATAAACAAAAACAAATGACAGTAAACACTTACCGAGATGATGGAATATTAATTCTTAAAGAAGAATATACAAATTCTAAAAAACCGGATAAAATTCATCATTATTTTTATAATGAAAGTGGAAAAATCACGGCAGTACAAACATTGAACTCTTCCGGTCGTCAGATTGATTGGGTAAAATTGGAATATGATGAAAATGGTTTACCCATAAGCCAGTTGAATATGTCAGGTGCAAAAATAACATTGAATCATGATATTGAAAACAGGGCGATTATTGAATCACATTTAAATAGTGCAGGGAAATTATTAAGTATAGTTAAAACAATCAGAGATGAGGATGGGAATCTAATAGAAGAGCATGCAGATGACATTGTAAAAACCTATGTTTACGAATACTTCTAGTTAAACTGATTTGGAAGACGTAGAATTACATCCTCAGGCTTAAGATTAATGCCATCAACAATAATTTGAGCCTGATTGTAAAATGATTCGCGTTTTTCTAATATTTCATCTACCTTTTGAAATAATTGATCAGGGCGGACCCCCTTAATTAAAGGACGATTTGTTTTAGATTTTAAAAGTCTGTCCGTTAGTGCTTTAGCATTTAGTTTTATATAGACACTTATCCCTGAGAAATTAATAATCTCCATATTATTGTTAAAACAAGGGGTTCCTCCTCCGCACGAAAGCACAAAATTTTCGTTTGACGAAGAAAATGTTTTCAGCATTTCAGATTCGATTTTTCTAAACACGCTCTCATCGAAGTGTGAAAAAATTCCA
The DNA here is from genome assembly GCA_028697515.1 of Bacteroidales bacterium. Classification (GTDB taxonomy): domain Bacteria; phylum Bacteroidota; class Bacteroidia; order Bacteroidales; family ML635J-15; genus Bact-19. The sequence continues at coordinate 2,817 of JAQVEY010000101.1, forward strand.
GGAACAGTCATTTTGTATCTTTCTTCAATAAGATTGTCTAAATCTGCAAAATCAAGTTTTAATCGAGATGCAAGTCTTTTACCCAAGACTGATTTTCCGCAACCCATAAAACCGATTAGATATATTTTCATGATATATTTTAAAATAATTTCACAATGCCAATAGTCTGATAAATAACATACTATAAATTAATTGCTAATCATTTAATCTTATTAAAACCATAGTATTTTATCAAAATCACAACTCATGACGTTCAACTTAACTCCTCACTTCGAACTCGGCACTTCGAACTCGGCACTTCGAACTGTGAGGTGGCTGAGCGAAGTCGAAGCCCCGAACTTTCTAAAATCCCAAAGTCATTTGAATACCACTATCTGTAGGAGGTTTTTTATCATCTTTTTTCTTTTCCGTTTTATCACCCTTCTTTGTTGCCTCTTCCTCCTCCGATCCTGTTTCGCTTGTTTTTTTCTTATTTT
>JAQVEY010000101.1:3392-7809 GCA_028697515.1 Bacteroidales bacterium
CCCAAAGTCATTTGAATACCACTATCTGTAGGAGGTTTTTTATCATCTTTTTTCTTTTCCGTTTTATCACCCTTCTTTGTTGCCTCTTCCTCCTCCGATCCTGTTTCGCTTGTTTTTTTCTTATTTTTCTTAATTTTATTTATTGGTGGAGTTTCAGAAATTTCATCTTCTTCTGCAGGCTCAATTATCTCAAATTCTATATCGTCGCCCTCTTTTGTTTCGATTATTTCAAGTTCTATTTTATCAGAAACATCCTCATCATTTATATCTTGATCTATGTTGTTTTCATTATCCGACTCGTCATTTGTGTCGAAACTCCTTTTGCTTTCTTTTTCTAGGGGTTCGTCAAAAGATAATTCACCTATTTCGAAAGTAGTTAGCCTTTTTCCTCTAGCCTTTAAACCTTTTGGAGCAATAAATTCTTCTCCATCAATAAATTCTGGCTCTCTAGTTTTGTGTTTTCCACCAAATAGAATTTTTATTTGAGGGAACTCTTCATTAGTCACGTCAATAAGATATGACCCTACTGTTTCGGAAATAAAACTCTGTTCCTTACCCGACTCTTCTATTGAGAAACGTTTAAGATAGAAAAAGCCTTGTTCTGCATCAAAATGTATTGCAGAATAAACCATTGAAGGTTTGTATTTTTCGATTATAATTATGTTTTCTTCATAGTGATTTGATAAATCGAAATTTGTTAATCGGCAAATGCCATTACGTGTAATAACAACAATTTTATCGTCACCAATAAATTCACCTATATATTTTCCCCTACCATCGGCATTCAACCTGAAGACCTCTTCGTCAAACCAAATCTTGCGTCCTCCAAGAGTCGATATTCCCTCTTCTTTGAGTGTGATTTTATGAATGTCGTTCTTTGTTAGAATATTCCCCTGAGCATCTCGGCCTTTTATTGCAACATCTTTAAAGTCGGTCTCAAAAACCAGTTTACGAAGTTTGGGTTTAGGTTTAAGATACACTCTTATTACTTCTGCTTCACCGTTAGGATTCGCAGTAAAATATAAAATTTTTGAGCCTTCCACTCCTTTTGTAACATCATATTCCTTATCACGATTTATTCCAGTAACAGCAAATCGCTTAATATATGAAACGCTTGTCCTTCCGTCGCGATAGGCAACATTGTATATGGTTCGCTTATCGTTTCGCTTAAAAACATTGACATATAGAATATCCTTACCGAAAAAGGCTTTTTCTGTAACTTTAGAGATAAAGTATTTTCCATCTTTTCTAAAAACTATAATATCGTCAATATCTGAGCATTCGCATACGTATTCATCTTTTTTAATACCGTAACCTACAAAACCTTCTTTATAATTTACATATAGTTTTTCGTTGGCAACAGCAACCTGAGCGGTATCTATAGTGTCAAAATTTCTGATTTCTGTTTTACGTTCGCGACCTTTGCCGTATTTTTCTTTGATATGCTTGTAGTACTTAATGGCGTAATCAATAAGATGATCAAGGTTATATTGAACCTTTTTTATCTCATCAAGTATTGATAATAATCCTTCTTCTGCCTTATCGACATTGAAACGTAGTATGCGTTTCATTTTTATTTCAAGAAGTTTTAAAATGTCGTCGCGGGTAATCTCTCGAACAAGCTGAAGTTTGTGTTCTATGGTTTTTGAAAAGATAAAGTCAATTGCCTCGTCTGTAGATTTTGAATTTTCGTATTGTTTCTCTTTGTAAATTCGTTTTTCAATAAACCATTTTTCGAGAGATAAATTATGCCATTCTTCTTCGAGCTCCGATTTCTGAATAAGTAATTCTTGTCTTAACAATTCGACTGTATTTGTTACAGACAATTGTAGAATTTCGGATACTCCCAAAAAACGTGGTTTATCTTCTTCTATAACACATGCATAAGTAGGTATAGAAACTTCACATTTTGTAAAAGCATAAAGGGCATCAATGGTTTTATCGGTTGACACACCTGGAGGAAGTTGGATAATTATCTCAACACTATCCGAAGTATTATCGTCAATTTTCTTTATTTGAATTTTCTTTTTATCATTTGCGGCAATTATCGAATCGATTATTGTAGATGTCGTTTCGCCGAAAGTAATATCCTTAATTACTAGAGTCTTTTTATCTAGTTTTTCGATGCGGGTTCTTACTCTTGCACGACCTCCTCTTAATCCGTCGTTATATTTGCTGAAATCGGCCATACCTCCTGTCGGAAAATCGGGGAAGAGTTCGAAAGGTCTGTCTTCCAAAGTAGCAATACAGGCATCTATTAGTTCGTTAAAATTGTGTGGAAGTAATTTTGATGCGAGACCTACAGCAATACCTTCTACTCCCATAGCAAGTAATAAAGGAAATTTAACCGGTAGGGTTATTGGTTCTTTGTTTCGTCCATCATAAGAAGGTTTCCAAAAAGTCGTTTTAGGGTTAAAAACTACTTCTAATGCAAATTTGGTCAATCTGGCTTCGATATATCGAGATGCAGCAGCAGAATCTCCGGTTAGAATATTACCCCAGTTTCCTTGAGTGTCTATCAGAAGGTCTTTTTGTCCCAGTTGAACCAAAGCATCTCCTATTGAAGTGTCTCCGTGAGGGTGATATTGCATTGTGTGACCAACAATATTTGCAACTTTGTTAAATCGCCCGTCGTCGAGTTGCTTCATTGAATGGAGAATACGCCGATGAACAGGCTTAAGACCATCATATACATGAGGAACAGCACGCTCTAGTATAACGTATGACGAATAATCAAGAAACCAATCCTGAAACATTCCCTTTAAACGGGTAATTTTTGGTACTTCATTATCGTGTATTTCAACCGGCTGAAATTCATCGCCATTTATATGATTGTTTTCTTCGCTCATTATTTTACTTTAAAATATCTTACAACACTTCTTCTTCAATTCTCAGATTATTTATGATAAAATCCTGACGTTCTGGTGTGTTTTTACCCATAAAAAATTCGAGAAGACTACCAATGTGATCGGCTTGTGAAAGAGTAACCGGATCAAGTTTTATATCTTTGCCAATAAAGTTTTTGAACTCATCGGGAGAAATCTCACCTAATCCTTTAAAACGTGTTATTTCGGGATTATTCTTTAATTTATTTATTGCTGCTTCTTTTTCTGATTCATCATAACAGTAAATAGTTTCCTGTTTGTTACGCACCCTGAATAATGGCGTTTGTAGGATAAACAAATGCCCATGTTTTAAAATGTCAGGAAAGAATTGTAGAAAAAATGTAATCAATAATAATCTTATGTGCATTCCGTCAACATCAGCATCTGTTGCTATTACAACATTCTGATATCTTATATTTTCTATTCCGTCTTCAATGTTTAGAGCTGCTTGCAGAAGATTGAATTCTTCATTCTCATATACGATTTTTTTCGTTAGCCCATAAGAATTGAGAGGTTTGCCTCTTAGACTAAAAACCGCCTGAGTGTTTACATTACGTGATTTGGTGATAGACCCGCTTGCAGAATCTCCTTCAGTAATAAAAATTGTAGATTCATAACGACGTTCATCACTACTGTTATAATGAATTCGACAATCGCGAAGTTTTTTATTATGTAAACTGACTTTTTTTGCTCTTTCTCTGGCAATTTTTTGAATTCCGGCAATCGCCTTTCGTTCTTTTTCTGATGATTGTATCTTTTTCAGTAAAACATCTGCATATTGAGGATTTTTATGTAAAAAATCGTCAAGTTTTTTCATAAAATCAAAAATATAGTTCCTCACAGAAGTTCCGTTAGGTTCCATATCTTTTGACCCGAGCTTTGTTTTTGTTTGAGATTCAAAAATGGGTTCAACTATCCTGATACTTATAGCGGCAATTATACTTTGTCTGATATCTGCAACGTCGAAGTCTTTACGATAAAAGTCTCGGATAGTTTTTATATAAGCCTCGCGAAATGCCGTAAGATGTGTTCCTCCTTGAGTAGTGTTTTGACCGTTTACAAAAGAATAATATTCTTCACTATATTGACTGCCATGAGTTATAGCTATTTCGAAATCATTGTCTTTAATGTGAATGGGAGGGTAAAGTGGTTCCTGATTAAGGTTTTCGTTTAATAGGTCGAGTAAACCGTTTTTTGAAATGAATTTTGTGCCGTTGAAATTTATTGAAAGACCTGTGTTCAAATAAGAGTAATTTCTAAGCATCGTATCAATGTACTCACTTATGTATTTGTATTTACCAAACACTTCTTCATCAGGAGTAAAAACAACTAAGGTTCCATTTGGTGAATTGGTATCAACCAAAGCCGTTTCTGATAAAAACTTGCCGCGACTAAATTCAGCTGTTTTTTTCTTGCCATCACGATATGAGGAAACTTTGAATGAGGAGGACAAAGCATTCACGGCTTTTACACCAACTCCGTTAAGCCCTACCGATTTTTGGAATACTTTCGAATCATATTTTGCTCCGGTA
>JAQVEY010000102.1:0-5398 GCA_028697515.1 Bacteroidales bacterium
GAAACAACTGCGGTAACACCAATAATTATATAAATGAGATTTTCCATTAATGCAATATTTTATAAATTAGTTCTTTTGCTAGATCCGCATCACCAATATCGTTAGCATCAACACCTTTAAGTTTCATATCTGTTTCGCGCAGGTAACTAACAATATTTACCAGCTTACCTAATGGGTAATTGGATGCGGCTTTAAGATACTCCTCAGCAAAGTAAGGTTTAACGCCCAATGCTGTTGCAACAGAATCGCGACTTTTTCTTTCAAGTGTATGAACTTTTATAAGCTTGGAATAATAATCAAACAATCTCGCAACAGTTGCAATAAGAGGATTACCTTTTGGGTCTTTTCCAAAATAATCCATTATTTTATATACCTTAAGCTTATCTTTCTCACCTAATGCTTTTTGTAATTCAAAAATATTAAAATCTCTGTTTATTCCAATGTTTCTTGCTATATCGTCTTTAAGAATCTGTGAACCAGGTACTTGGGTAATTGCCAATTTACTTATTTCGTTTGCTAATCTGCTTAAATCTGAGCCAATACTTTCATATAATAATCTTAAAGCCTCTGGGTGTATAGTAAGATTTTCCTTTTTCAAACTGTTGGTTATCCACGGATAAATTTCTTTTTCATACAATTTTTTTGATTCGAATACAACACCGTTTTTCAATATCAAATTGTTGACTTTTAATCTTTTATCAAGTGTTTTAGTTTGTTTAAATCCAAAAACTAACATAGTAGATTTCACTGGATTTTCAACATAAGTTTCAAAAACTTTAAAATCCTTCAAATCTTGAGCTTCTTTAACAATTACTACTTGCAAGTTTGCCATCATTGGATAACGACGAGCCATCTCGATAATATCCACTGCATTAGTATCCTTACCGTAAACAATAGTCTGATTAAATGCCTTTTCGGATTCAGAAAGGACATTTTTCTGAATAAAACTTATCAACTCATCAATAAAATAAGACTCTTCGCCATAAAACAAGTATATGGGTTTAAATATTTTATTTTTTAAGTTCTCAAGAATATTTTCAAATTCCATATATAATATAATATTGAGCTTACAAAGTTAAAAAAACACAGCTAACAAACAGATTTATATGGTAAAATAATTTCTATATTTGTCATTCAAATAAATTCTTTAAACTAAATGATATGCAGAAAATTATAATCTCAATCTTTGGAATAATCATTTCGCTTAGCATGTTTGCAAGCACTGATATTATATCCATGTGCGAAATGAATCAACTCTACTACCCAATTAGAAAAAAAGATAGCATTAAGTCAGACACCATTTATAATGCAAAAAGAATGGGTAATGAAATAAAAATGACATTAAATAAAGCAGGTGAATTTGGTATGCTAATAAATGAGAACCAGGTTATTTGCGTTAAAAATGATGGATTCACAGGATTTGGAACAAAGAATCCTCAATATAGAGTTGATGTTTGCGGAAGTATCAGAGCTAGTGAAGAACTAATAGTTGAAGCAAATGAATGGTGTGATTTTGTTTTTGACGAAGACTATTGTCTGGAACCTTTTAGAGAAAGAATAACAGCAATTAAATCAAACAAACATCTTCCATATATTAAATCTGAAGACGAAATTTTGAATAACGGAATTTCAGTATCTGAAACAATAAGTGGATTGCTACGAAATGTTGAAGAAATGTATCTATATATTGAAAAACTAGAAGAGAGAATTAGTTTGTTGGAAGAAGAAAATAGAAAATTAAGTTCTGCTTCTAATGACTAAAATTCGTTTCACATATATTGTTTTTTTGCTACTGCTTTCGAGTAGATTAATTTCTCAACAGTATGACACATTAAGAATAAAAGAAGATTATGATTATTATTCGGAGTATTTAGTTTTTAACAATTATAAGCTGTGTACCTTACATCCTGACAAAGATTGGAATACATTTGGAGATGGAGTATCTAAAATTTTGGATGGCTATATCGACTTATATCTGACAACCAAAGATAAAGCATATTTATATAAATTCGTGCATCAATCTCTTTGCATGATTGAAAACAGAAACGATATAAATCCTGAAGCTTCGACAAAAACTCCGAAATGGACAGAAACACCACTATCAACATATACTGACGGCTACATTATAGGGACATTCTCACGTTTCGTTCATTTAATAAAAGTACTTGAGCCCGAACTAATTGAATTGGAACTTTATCAGTTTGACGAAATCAATCCTGATTTGTATGAACCCAATACTTGTAATTGCAATTATACTAATCAAAAATTCAACACAATTGGAGAATATGCACAATGGCTTGAAGACAGGACTAGGGAGACCCTTGATTATTTTGTTTACAGAGGCTTATGGGATGACAAAAAAGGAGTTTTACAAACCAGCGGAGAGCTCGTCATTAATATGCAAACAGGGTTTGCGAGGTGTTTATTATATACAGGACTAAGCACAGGCAATGAGGATTATCTACGAATGGCAGATACTATTGCCTCACTCTACAAATCACAAGTGAAATTCCATGATAGATGCACAAAACAAAGATATAATTCTCCGGTATTACGTTATGACAGCAATAAAGATTCGTATTGGTGGTATCATTCGGGTTGGAGTTTATCATATAGAGAATGTGGCAGATCGTTATTTATAAAAGTCCCTAATTATTTAGCATTTACAGAATATATTGAAGATATTAATCATGGAACTATTGTTATGATGTATCCTTACGAATACTATCAATTCGGCAAGGGTAAATATTTCGACGAAACTGATATGATAAGATTTAAAAATACATTTAAGAATAACATTTACGATAATGGAAAATATAACCTTGGGGTTGATGGTAGTACAGGAAAGACATATACAGAATCAAAATACAGACCCGATCAAATAGTTACAATACGCGAGACTTGTGCAATAGGTTTTTCAAATTGGGCAGATTTCGACTTTGATACTGCTAACAACTCTTCTACTGTATATGAAATAATTATGAATGATTATATAAAATTACTGGCATCAAAAACAGAAGTACCAAAATTTTATGCTGGGCAAAAATGCATGGGACACGCCCAACTGGTTGCTCAACAATGGAAGCGTGAAAAAACAGATTTACATCTGTACAATCGTGATATGGTTTATGATCAGGACTTTTCCGCTAAAGCTCAGATAGTAATTGAGCCTGAATATAACAGAGCTTTAATAAACAAAACCAAACAACCTATTGCATTACCTAAAAAATTTATTGACGGTGGTGATTATAACAGGTTTGTAATAGAACCTGATGTTAAAGTTAATCTTGTTGCAGGTGAATCTGTTCGTATCAAACAAGGATTTTACCTTAAAAAAGGAGCAGAATTAAAGATTAGTTTGTCTGAAAAAGAAAATCAGTAATAATTTATTTCTATTGGGCAGCTAAAACCGCCTCGGACAATACTGATTTTTGTTGTAATCCAACTGCTTTCCAAATCATTTCTCCATCCTTAAATATCATCAAAGTAGGAATACTTTGAATTTGATATCTTTCAGTAATTTCAGTTTCGATATCAACATTTACTTTGATAACAATAAGTTTATCACCCATTTCCGTTTTTAATTCATCAATTATCGGAGATTGCGATTTGCATGGTTGACACCAGTCGGCATAAAAATCAACTAAAACAGGTATTTGACCACTAATCGTTTCATCAAACGAAGCTGTTTTACCTTCGACCGATACTTCACCTGTTTGATTGTCTGTTTGATTGTCCTTTTGTCCTTTTTCAGGGCTGTTACAACTAAAAGCTATTAGAACTGCAATAGCTACTGTTAAAATCCAAGCATTTTTTTTCATTTCACGAATCTTTTTTATCATTATTATCTATTTCACTTTTAATATCCTTTTTTAGCTTGTCGGTAATAAATAAACCACTCACCAAGTATCCTATAACAAAACCATAGAGTGAAGTAATATACCATTTAGACTGCAAAGGGCAAGCCCCCGAAGCACAGCCAACATATTTCCAATATAAAAAACCTCCCAATCCTCCTAAAACGCTCAAGGAAATTCTAAAAATCAACTTTTTTCTAAATGTATTCATATTTTTATTGCACTAAACAAAAATAATCCAATTTTGTTCTCGCACTCAAAGTTTTTGGTAAAATCAATAAAATCTATTAACAATATTTTTAGTTTTCACGAGTTTTATCATATTTATAAAAGCCAAAGACTACTATTTTTGCACACCAAAATTTGTGTATGATTTATAAAAATGTATATATCGATCTCGACAGAACATTGTGGGATTTTGAGACTAATTCGAAAGAAACACTAAATGAAATTTTCTTGCATTATGGCATTAACAATTATTGTGAGTTTATTGAATTTTATAAAACATATAGAAAAATAAATGATGATTTGTGGTGTAAATACAGATCAAATCAAATTACAAAAGAAATTCTTAGCTGGAAACGGTTTTACCTTACAAATTTAAGTTTTGGATTTGATGATGAAAATATAGCAAATAAAATGGGCAAGGATTATATTAATAATAGTCCATATAAAACAAAGCTGTTTCCTTATACTCATGAGATATTAAAATATTTGTCTGAGAAGTACAATCTATATTTAATTACAAACGGATTTAAAGAAGTACAATATTTAAAAATAAAGAACTGCGATATAGAAAAATATTTTAAAAATATTTTCACATCCGAAGAAGTTGGTTTTAGTAAGCCTAATATAAAATATTTTGAATATGTTTTAGAGTCAACCCGTTCAAAGCCTGTGAATTCTATTGTTATTGGAGATGACTTGGAAGTAGATATAAAAGGAGCTATACAACTTGGAATTGATACTATTTGGTTCAAAAGTGGTGATGACAATCAAGAAGGGCAATCAAAATATATAGTTAATTCACTAAAGGAAATAAGCGAAATACTTTAATACTAATTCTTTAAAAAGTACACTATGCCAGGAACATATTCAAAATTTTATATTCAATTAGTTTTTGCCGTTAAAAACAGACAAAGTCTTATTTCAAGTGTTTGGGAGGAAAATTTGCATAAATATATAACCGGAATAATTCAGGAAAAGGGACAAAAACTAATTGCAATTAACGGGATGCCTGATCATTTGCATATTTTCATAGGACTAAAACCGTCATGTTGCATTTCTGATCTTGTTAGAGAAATTAAGAAAGCTTCTAATAAATGGATTAAAGAAAATAAATTAACGACATACAAATTCGAATGGCAGGAAGGGTTTGGAGCATTTTCTTACTCTGAATCATGCATAGATAACGTTTATAATTATATTCTAAATCAAAAAAATCATCACAAAAAAAGCAGGTTCAAGGACGAGTATTACAAATTGCTAAAAGAATTTAGTGTTGAATATGAAGACCAGTATCTTTTTAATTGGATTGATGA
>JAQVEY010000102.1:5498-7712 GCA_028697515.1 Bacteroidales bacterium
AAAAAAGATTTTTAATTCAATGCATCATTAACATATCAAGTACTACAGGTATTGACTCCGAAGGAGTCACACCTTTAAAAACAAACTAAAATTCTTGATAATCCCGACCCCGAAGGTGGTCGTAAATAAAAATCGGGTTATACGTTTTATAAATTAAACCATAATTAATTAACACTAGGTTTTTGAAACTTGTATCAATATATTAACTTGCAAAGAAGAATTATTTCTAAACTAATTATTAGCAAGGTAATAACTACAAGTATTAACGCCGAAGGAGTCACACCTTTATAAAACAAACTGAAATCTTTGATAATCCCGACCCCGAAGGTGGTCTTAAATAAAAATCGGGTTATACGTTTTATAAATTAAACCATAATTAATTAACACTAGGCTTTTGAAACTTATATCAATATATTAACTTGCAAAGAAGAATTAATTCCTGACTTCATACGCTTCTCAAAATTAGTGCGGTAAAGAAAGTCTAACTTATTGATAATAAGTCAAATAAAGTTTGTAATTTTGCATATTTACCGCACTAACGGTCTTTTTGCTATGCTTAGAATTAGAAAAGTAAAAACAAAATCTGGTGCAATTGCAATTCAAATTGTTCAGTATGTTGGTCACAATGTTAAAATTATAAAGCATATTGGAAGCGCTCACAACAAAGAACAATGTAATGCCCTGCTTTCATTAGCTACCGAATGGATTGAAAAACAACTTGCTCAGACAACTTTGTTTCCGATTGAAAAACAAAAAGTACTTTTTGTTGAAAAGGCCAATTGCATTGCAGTTACACACAATTTTGCTTATCAGTTCTTTTTAAAATGTATTGAGGCTTGTGGATTGTTGCAATTACCACAATTATTGATAGATTTGGCGATTATGAGATTAATAGAGCCTTCATCTAAATTACAAGCAATAAATCTACTGTCTCGCTATTTTGGGAAGCAATATTCTCAGCGTATTTACCAGACTATTCCCAAATTTATTGATTACAAATCGACCATCGAAATTCACGCATTCAACACCGCTAATGAGGTTTTTGAAGAGCAATTCTACTATGTGCTTTATGATGTTACGACTCTGTATTTTGAGTCTTTTAAATCTGATGAATTAAGGATTCAGGGTTTCAGTAAAGACAATAAATCTCAGCAACCACAGATAGTAATTGGATTGCTGGTTACTCAATCAGGCTTTCCATTATCATACAATGTGTTTCCAGGCAACACTTTTGAAGGCAAAACAATGCTTCCTGTCATTGAAAATTTTATTGAGATGCATCCAAATACAAAGCCCATTGTTGTTGCCGATGCAGCAATGCTTGATAAGGAAAGATTAGCAGAATTGCGAGATATGAAAATATCATACATTGTCGGAGCTCGATTGGCAAACGTAAATATAAAGCTGGTAAAACAGATTCATACGTCTTTAAATACTAACAAGGGGGCAACAATTCGTATGAAAACACAGCACGGCGACCTCATTTGTGACTTTTCAATGAAGCGCTACAAGAAAGAGTTGAACGACTTGACCAAGCTGATTCAAAAAGCAGAAGATCTCGTATCTAAGCAGTCTTTAGGCAATAAAGCCAAGTTTGTTAAGCGTGTGTCAAAAGAAAAAATAGAACTTAATACAGGACTGATTGAGAAAAGAAAATTGTTATTGGGGATAAAGGGCTATTGTACAAATTTGTCTGAGGTACAGCTGTCAAACAGTACTGTGATTGATAGATACCATCAACTCTGGCATGTAGAACAATCTTTTAGGATGAGTAAATCTGATCTTGAGGCACGACCTATTTACCACCGTAATGAAGATGCAATCCGCTCACATGTCCTTATTTGTTTTGTGGCTTTAATGGTCGAAAAATACCTTGAGCTAAAAACAAATACATCTCTTAAGAAAATCAGAATACTGGTTTGGAACCAGACTGAATCACACATTCAAGATACAATAACCAAAGAAGTATTCAAGTTCTCTTCACCAACTTCAGAAATATTGAATACTCCATTAGCATCTCTGATAAAAGAATGGAATCTTCTACCGCACTAATTGTATGAAGTCAGGAAGAATTAATTCTAAACTAATTATAAGCAAGGTAATAACTACAGGTATTGACTCCGAAGGAGTCACACCTTTATAAAACAAACTGAAATCCTTGATAACCGCGACCCCGAAGGTGGTCGTAAATAAAAATCGGGTTATACGTTTTAT
>JAQVEY010000103.1 GCA_028697515.1 Bacteroidales bacterium
TGGTAGATGCACTTTCGACACTAACTCATTTCAATAATGCACAAAATTTTGGCCGCCGTATGTGCGAAAAGCTAAAAGAACTAATACCAAGACAACAATTTGATGTAGCCATACAAGCAGCAATCGGCAGCAAAATCATTGCCCGCGAAACCGTTAAAGCTGTTCGTAAAGATGTTACAGCAAAATGTTATGGAGGCGATATTACCCGTAAACGTAAATTGCTCGAAAAACAGAAAGCCGGTAAAAAACGTATGCGTCAGGTTGGGAATGTAGTAGTTCCGCAATCAGCATTTTTGGCTGTATTGAAGTTGGATTAGGGGATGACTTTTAAATCACTAGCCCTGTCAAACCATATTACAAAAGCAGAGACAAAAAAGATCTACGACATCGGAAACAGTCCGATACAGAATTCTTAAATATCTCTGCAAATTATAAGCCAATGTACAAAAAGCTCACCTTACTGTAATAGGATTGCAAATTTACAAAAAATGCAAATAAAAATGATTGTCATCAAAGTTTAAATGTATATTTGCGTTGTCGATTCTACGGATTCGGCGATTCAGGTAACAGCTTACGGGCTGTTATTCTGCTTTTATAGGTTCTTTACAATGCTCTTTGCTTACAATAGATTCAGTTATTGCCACATTGATATTTTTAACATACAAATCAATAAACTTCCTTTTATAAACTAAAATGTATGATGGATGGTGAACTGGAACAAATGTAAAACCTTGTGATTTATATGTGCAATAATCGAAAGACTCGCTAAGAGAGTAGGTTCTTATCGCGAATTTATTTAAGACAAATGATGCAACTTGCTTACCTAATAAAAACACGACCTTGGGCTTTAATCTGGTAATTTCATCAACAAAATTAGGATAGCACTTTTCCATTTCATGCCTCTTTGGATACCTGATTTTCTCATCTTGCAAAGGAACGCATTTGACAATATTGGTTTTGTAAAAGGAAACATCCTCAACAAATGTATCTTCAATTTTTTTAATTAGAGAACCGGTTCTTGTATTTGGAGATAACGGCTGCATAGCTTCATCTGCCGATATTAGAACCGAAGATAATCCGACCCAAAACACACTAGATTTCTTTTCGTCGTCATATACTGGAATTTGATTTAGAAATAGACCGCATGCTTTGCATACTCTATGGTTTGCAAAATCAAAAGGTGGTGTGTTCATAATTTTCTCGTTATATTCAAAGACTATTCGTTCTGCAAATATAATCAAGAATTGTATCTATGCAAACATTTGAAAAGTTTTTACTTTGGAAATTGAATTGTTTACGACCTATTAAGTTAGTTAATTGAGGACTTGGTGTTAGAAAATCTTCATTAGTAATTTTCCCATTCTGCAATAAAGATTTAAATATTTCTGTGCCATGATATAGCCGAAATTGGAAAACACTTGCTCTGAATCCAACATTATACTTTATGGACAAATCTTTAATCTCTTTTGCTAATTGATATGTTTGCTCCATGTCTTCAAGTGATTCATCAGGAAAGCCATAAATAAAATATCCTTTAACTTTAATACCAGACTCAAATATTCGGGAAATATTTTCCAACACCATATCGCGAGTGCCAAATTTGCTTATTTTTTGTCTAATTTCATTTGAACCTGATTCAATTCCTATGAATAATTCTGAACATCCAGATTGTTTCATTAAATAAATAAGATTGTTTTCAATTTTGGAGAATGTATTAATATGTGCCATTGCCCGCCAATTAAAATCAAATTCGGAAAAGATATTTATTGCCTCTATAATTGATTGTTTTGATTTTAAAAACAAATCATCTAAAATTCTAATTGATTCAGTTTCTGGAAATAGTTGTTTAATTTCAATTAGTTCATTTTTTATGGAATCAACACTCCTCAATCTTACTGGGGAATTCCTATTCTGTGAACGTGCAGCAGCACAGTATGAGCAATTATAAACACATCCTCGACTTGTAACAATATTAATTTCGTTTTCACCTAATATATTTAAAGAATATGGTTTTAGAAATAATTTTCGGTCTAATGAAATATTAGAAATATCCTCACTATAATAGATTGAATTTTTATCTACAAGAAAAACACGTCTTTTGGATTCCTCATAAAATGCACTTTCTTTAACATCATCTCTAATAATATCAAGAATAATATATTCTCCATCACCGATTACAATGTCTATTTTATTGATAGAATCCCACTCAACAATCTGCTGATATAATGCTTTTGTTGATAATCCTCCAATAATAATATGACATTCAAAAGCTATGTTTTCGATTAATTCTTTTACCACATTGTAGTTTGTCGAAAATACATTAACACCAATAAATTTCGGTTTTATTAGATTTAAAGTTTCTTGAAGAGTTTCGACAGAAAGGTTTTCATTGACAGAATCTATTATCGTTACATTTACATCATTATTTGCCAAATATGTAGCTATATAACCCAATCCAATAGGCAACAAAAAGTGCTCGGATACTACATCATCCTGATTAAGATATAAAGGAGAATTAATTAAAATGATGCCCATAAATGTTAATTTGCATTTTCAAATAACGTTATGTACTCTTCTTTTTGTTCTTCGGTCGGTGATTTTGCAAGTGACCAAATAAGGTTCCAAATATTATCGTATAATGCTCCACTCTCGCTAGCCGTGTCTGTCACAATCGCCTTATATTTTGCTTTATCTTTCTTTGTAAAAATCAAAAGTTTTTTTACTCTCGAATTTATGTACAATCTGCCTCTAATTTGTAAATCTGCTATATCTGGCTCATAGAACTTCAATTCAACTTGCTCGTTAAAATCATTTAGTATCTTTCCGTAACAAATTTTTGTAGTATTATGTTTAGGCGTTTCGCATAAAATTAGAATTTTTTGAAAACTCTTTTTTTTCAAACATATATACTGTGAATTTTTCTCTATTTCTAGTGGATTGAGCCCGAAAAAACTTAAATCTCCCGCTAACAATTTAATTTCTTTTCTATCAGCTACTTCAGTGGCTTTATTGATTATTTTATTTAAACTTCTGGGACTATAATATCTTTTAATCGTCGGAATCACAAACGATATAACAATTAATATAAATCCTAAAATAAAAGATAATACCATTAGTGTTTTATTAAAATCACTATTGTCATGAATTCTAAACAAACAAAAAACTGCAAAAGAAAGGGTCGTTATTCCAACACCAAACAAAATCCTCTTTAACCATACATTCGGCTTATTTGTAAACAAATAATTACAAATAATCCCACACAATAATCCAAAAACTGCAGGTGTCACCAAGCAAAGAGAGTCAATTAAAAATTTTTCCATTTTTCTAAGTATTGAAGGTTTGTAATTTTTTTATCATATTCTCTGTTTCTTTATGCGGTGCTCGAACATTAATCTCCAAATAATTTTTAAGTTTAGATACAGCCTCATCACATGAAATAATTTTATCCAAAAATAGTTGCTGAATTACTCCGAGCAGACCTCTTACCTGAACCGAATGTTTTGATGCAATATTTCTCAAACTTTTATCGGAGGTTAATAATATTGCTTGCAATCTCATTGATAATTCAAGTATTGAGCAATCAGTATAACTCAACGCAGGATATTTTTCGAAAAAGAAAAGAGTTTTACCTATTTCTGGATTTTTATCTATTAATAGTTTTCCACTATCAATATATTTGTCAATTATTGATTTTTGTTCTGCCCCTTTAAACTCATTCAGAACATATTTGCTAGTGCAGAATTCAAAACCCAATAAGAAAAATGAATCTATAAGATTTAATTCTATCAAATCAAACATAATACAGGCATCATTGATAAGTATCTTTGTTTTACCCTCAGACATTGGCTTTGCCCTTCCTTAAGTCGTTAATATCTACATTTAGTAAATATGAGGCTTTGCTAATACTAATAATGCCTTCTGCCAATGCTCTGCTAACCAATTGCTCAAAAACACTTATATTCTCACTTTGAGAATATCGCCCTGGTTCATCTTTGCTTCCATAAGTCTTTGATAAATAAACTACCCATTTTTGATAATAAACTTCACTTATGATTTCCATTTCCTTGAGCCTGAAAACAATTGCTCTTAGAGAAATTCCATAACCTTCCTTAATTGAAATCAGTTCATTTATATTAATATAGCTGCGTTTTTTTCCGCCAATAAGCTCGATCAATTTTTTTGAAGGAAGTAAAAAACAACTGGCAAATTTGTGACACAAATCTTCAATGAACTTGGAATTATCTGCTAATTCGCTAGTTATATTTAACAGTAAATGTGCTAATTCATGCATTATGGTAAACCTAACCCTGTCAATTGACTTGTCTTTAGAATTGACAACAACGACTGGCTGATTATTCCCTGTTAAAAATGAAGCCCCATCAAAGCTGTCGTCATGATCTAAGGTGTAAACTTTAACTCCTCTTAATTCAAGCAGTTGTCTAATATTTGAAATAGCATCAGTACCAAGTTCCCAATATTCTCTCAAACGAATTGCAGCTTTCTCAACATCAGTTGTATTCTCTATGACCATTTCTGAAATTGGATTATTAAAACTATTATTAATTCCAATTATATTTTCAATTTCAGAATATCTCTCCACATAATCTTTTGATTTCCCTATAATGCTTTCTTCTGCAAATTTCGACAGATTTGCTTTTTTTCGGAAGCAAACACTTTCCAATTCGACTGGATTTTTTCTGAAAAAATAATCAGGTTTTAAATTTAAGGCATTAGAAATATGAAAAAGCATTTCATCGGAGGGTAGCATTTTTCCTAATTCATATTTATCTAATGACTGTTTACTAACAATACCATTCAGTTTGTCAGACAATGCCTGCAAAGACATACCTGCCATTTTTCTAGCAAGTTTTAATCTGCTACTAAATATTTCTTTATCTAATTGTTCCATGATGATTATCGTTTGGCGACAAATATAGAATATATTCGGAATTTGTCAACCAAATATTTTATTTATTTTTTAATTCTTTTTTCCAATAAAGGGAATAAAACATTACAATCTTCTTTTTCAAAAACATTTTTCACAATCTGGTTGCTTTTAATTCTAATTAAAATATGATTTTTTCGCAAAATGGAATTGCCTCTGGACATTTGATTAAAATAGATTCTTTAATTTCCATAACCGAAAACCAAATTAATCGATATTCGTTTTGATGACTATATTTGTTAGATTTTAGAAACATTTCATTTCCCTTGGTCAACTTTTGCATCTCTATACTCGTCTTTAAATCATTTTGTATTTCGCCTCCATTGAAAAACTCATATTCCTCAATTTCATTTTCTAGTGAAATAGATTTGAAATCAACATAAATACATTTACCCTCTACTCCACTCTGTACGAATGGCAATTTTCTGGCTATTTCCATTGCGAAAAAAGATGGGTTAATAATTTTTATTGCACATTTTGCATTGAAATCTCTAATTACTTGGTCGGTAATTAAATTTGTTGTTGACATCACAAATGAATTTAAGCCAGAATCGCCCAAAATAACATGATGATTCTTTTTACAATCTTTGCCTGTTATCATGAAGGTTCCTTCTGATTTATCTCCTTGCATTTCATCAGGATTTTTTCTAAAATTATTATAACAACTTAACATTAATTCTCCATTATTAAAGAAATTTTCAATCCATATATTATTGTCAAGTAATCTATATATTGGCTCTCTTCTTATTAGCCATTGAATAGGATAGTTTATGCCAGTTTCTGTGTAATTTTTCATAAATAAGTAATGTTAAAATAATTAAAAAATTCTAAAATTTATCCCATTTCTCAAATATACTTTCAATGTGATTATTTATATTATTAAAAATCTTAAACAGGTGATTTCTAAAAAATTCTTCAAAAGGCACAATCGAAATAAATTCTGGTGTGATTAAACTATAATACTGACTTTCTAATTTTTGTAATTCCTTTTTCGTTGCTTTATCAAAAAACAAGTAATTAGGTTTTACATTTTTAAAATAATCTTGCATAATGCCGAGAAAATCTTTTCTACTATCATCAGGCGGAAAGTTATTAAAAAAACTACGAGCGGTAAATTCGTATAATTTCACATATGCTTTTCTTTTCTTATTGTCATAAAGCTTTAATTTTTCCAATTTAATCTGCTTTGACCTACTAAGATTTTCTTTTAATAGAACACCAAATAACGAAAACATTGCTCCAATGATAATCCCTAAAAACATAAAATAGTGCTCTACTGTTAAACTTAAAAAAACCATTTGTACTAAAATTTATTAAAAAATAACTTATAACTTTGCCTCCACAATCGCAATCTCCTCATCACTCAAACCATACAACTCATAAAACATCATGTTAATTTTAGATTGGACATGTTCAATGTCATCAGTAGAAGTAGCCTTTGAGATGTCAATTATTTGCCTAACAATCTCGGCAATCTTCTCTTGTTGTAACTTCTCTGCTTGTTTAATATAAGTGTTTATTAAATTTGGTGAAGAATATAATAGATATCCTCCAGCCATTTTGAGTCCATCAAAAAAACACTCAAACAAATATTGGAATAGTTTCGAGTTAACCCAAGCTAATATGTACTCAGGAATAAATTTTTCAGAAAACGAATGTATACAATTGGTATTAATTGATGCATACTCGCCATTTTCATCATAAAATGCTTCTGGAGTAATAGCAATTTTTGCAAAAATTATTTTTGGTTTTGAATATAGATCAAACCGATTTCTACCTAATGCGTTTTCAGATTTTGGAAGATAAGGCATTAAAAATTTCTGTCTTTTGTCCATCAGATAACTTCGCCCCCATGTTGTCGCGTATTTATCAATTGTACCAGTATTGATCAATTTAAAACCGTTACATTCATTTATTAACGAATTAAATTCGTCAGCTTCTTTGGCGGTTGAAGTTGCATTGATAACTCCACATTCACTTAAAGATACTGATTGAGAAATTACTTTTCTCACAATATTATACTTTTCACTCAATACAAATCCTAATATATATTCGTTAAGAGAATACAAATTTTCAGTTAAATAAATTCTAAACTTTAATGGTTCTCTTTCATTTACAAATGTGAAAGATTTTAGAGAGTGTTTATCCTCTATTTTTTGAAAAAGAGTTGTTATTGGGTAGGTTGAAGCTTCTTTAAAAACGGAAACATTTGAATAATCACCGATTGTTAACAAGCTAGTTTTATTGAGAAGGAATTCTCTCAATGCTAAACCATAGCTTGCGGATAAGAACCTATTAGGAGTTATAAAACTTAAGTAATATTGCTTCTTAAGTAGGATAAAACCAAGTTCAAAAAAGTAGATATATAAATCCACAGAACCTTTTGCTGTCACGTAGTTTTTCTTGTAAAAGCTATTTTCAGCTTCGCTTAAGAATTTCTTCAGTTCCATTGCATTTACATACGGCGGATTACCAATTACTACATCAAAACCGATAAAGTCGCCTTCGTCGTTAAGGACTTCGGGAAATTCGAAGCGCCATTCAAAAGCATTCTCGTAAATTCTGTTGTTTTTTATTTCTTCAATTACAACTTCCTGCTTTTTTATTTTTTCAGTTAGTGTTTTTACTTTTATATTGAATTCTTTTTTCTGTTTTGCTGTAAGTTCAAATAGGGTGTTCTGGTTTGTCAATCCAATTAGTTCTCCTTTCCATTTGTTTAA
>JAQVEY010000104.1 GCA_028697515.1 Bacteroidales bacterium
AGATTTTAGCCGCATTTTCTCAAGTGAAACAAAAATATTTCTCACAACAGGACAAGTATCTATGTTTTTTACGCATATATCCATAATCGATAAAATGTTTTTCTGATTTGTATGAGGATAGTCTTTACATGCCTTTGGTCTGACTTTATAAACGGTACAATAATTATCCTCATCTAAAAAAGGACAGGGCATTGATTTGAACACATAATCATTATCTTCGTCTATTCTTAAATATTTCTCGATAAAATGAACTGATTTCATTTTTAAGAAACTGGACAGTCTTTCAATATCTGTGTTTGTGATTCTTGGACCTAATGATTTGCAACAATTTGCGCACTCAAGACATTTTATATTATTCATTTCAGCAATATGCAGTTCCAGAAAAAGACTGTCAATCTGTTTCGGTTTTGCATGACGGAGCTTTTTTAACAGTGAAGAATAATCTTTTTGCATTATCAATTACTCACACTTTACTATTCGAAATGATTGATTTATTCCCTCACCACTAAAATTCATGATATAAATCCCATTAGATAGCCAACTTATATCTCTTGTTATAACTGAATTATTCTCTGTCAAATCCTCAAAGCTAAGCATTTCTACTCCAGAAATTGAGAATAAAGACATTTTCACTTTTTTGATATTATTTGTTTTATACTGATATTGAAGCACATCGCTAACCGGGTTAAGTACATTTGCATAAAATAGAGGATCTGAAGAAATGCTCCCAATGCCGTTAGTTTCGCCAATATAAAACTCTGATACTACCGGCAAATGATCACTCATATTGTACAATGCGTCAATAACATCTGCAGGAAGTGTTGTGTTGGTAGGATAATTTATTGAATTATTATACCTTAGTCCATCCTGACCTACTGCCCAATAGGAATTTGTTTTATATTTAATATCATAGTTCCCGTCTTTAATTGACGAACTTATAAGAATAAAATCGAATCTGTCATCCATACCTCCATAACTATGACAATCAGAGTCTGAGTCGGAATGTGTTGACTGTGTATGATATTCTCTAAACGAATAATTATTGTTCCAATCGCCCATTTGATTTATTGGATCATAAAAAGCCAATGAGGAATTATCTGGATTCACAAGCTTTTGAAAAGCCGCTTCGGAATCTGTATAAACATTAAAATCTCCAACAATAACAAAATTTTCATTATTCCCTAAATTCTGCAAATATTCCATTAATTCATCAACCATATCGGCACGATCTGATGCATCCTGAGATTCGCTGCCTGCTTTTAAATGTGCTACTATGATATTAAAATATGTGGTTTCTTCTGAATCAAGACATTTTAATTTATAAATATTAATATCTCTCACAGCAGTAGTTATGGTGGGCTGAGCAATCAACTGGAATTTATTTTTATCATAAAACAAGCCATTAACCAAATAAGAGCCGGTTGGAGAAGCTGCCATCCACTTTGTTTCGCCATTTGTATTTAGAGAATTGCCCAATATGTAATTGAGAGTATAAGATGCGCTCACATTTGTCCCAACTTCACAAACGGCTAGTATGTCAGGTTGCTGATTTAACAATATCGTTTCTAAATACTCTGCTTTATCAATATGAGAATTGTTTTCGTTAGTGCAATAGGAAGTGTAATTATTAAAATTCAGTAAATTGTAAAACATAAGTTTAACAGTCTCCTGAGAAAGAGCTATTAAAGAAAAACATAAAACAGGTACTAATAAAAATCTTTTCATTCAGTTTAATTCAAAAAATATTAATTCAAAATTTGCTTTTTATCCACTTCAATGATCTTTCCAAATTTAGAAAGCTCATCCATATTTATTTGCTTTTTATTACCAACTATTGTAATTAGCATTGGACGATTTTGAATATTGGAATAATAGAATTTAAGAATGTTATCAAATTTGAGTGATTCAAAAATTTCAAACTGCATAATTCTAGGATCAGACTTATATCCCTGAACCTGCCATCTTTCGACAGTTTCACTAAGACTTCTCCACTCAGGTTTGTTGCTATTAATAGATTGTAGCAAAGCTGATTTTATATCAGGTAGTCTATTTTCTTTAACTGGCATTTGATTTAGGAGGCTGTCCATCACACTAATAACATCAATTGTTTTATCACTTTGTGTACCAACAAATGCTTGCAGATAACCTTTTTCCGAAGGAGTAAATCCATTACGATAAAAAGCATAGGCTGTATAGGCCATTGATCTAAATTCTCTTATTTCTTGAAAAACTATAGCAGACATTCCTGTTCCAAAATATTGATTATATGCTGTCGACATTACTCTTTCATTATCATTATTAACATTACCCTGAATATAAAAATAAATATTGCTTTGTAGAGCTTTTGGGTCGTCTAAAAACAATATTGTATTTTCTGTATATTCTTTTCTTGGTAATATAATTGGAAATGTTGATGCGTTTTCTTTAGGGGTAGCTTTAAATTGTCCACTAAAATATTCGGCTACTTCTTTATCGGTCAATGTTCCAGAATAATGAATCATGTGTGTTTCGCTAGGTAATGATTTCAGAAGATCTAATAATTCTTGAGATTTTAAATTCTGAACCTGTTTAACAGTCATTCTTCTTAAAAAAGACGAATTTTCGCCATACATACCATAATTAAATAAAGCGGTTGCAAGATCGTCAGTTGAACTCTTTTCATATTTTCTCTGGAAACTAGCGTTTTGTATCAAGTTTTTTAGCTTCGATTCGTCGGCAACCGGTGATTCGAGTAAAGATAAAACAAGACTTACAGATTCTTTAAAATACTTATCAAATCCGTCAATTGAAATAACAAAATAATTATCTTCGGCATAAACATAAAACGAGCAAGCATATTTTTGCAATTGATCGTTGAACTCATTAAGACTATATTTTTCTGTACCTATTAGTTGCACATATTCTGCAAGTTGCTCATAACGGTTATCATTAATCTTGCCCGTTCTGAATTTTATTGTTATATTAAAGATTTCGTTCACTTGATTCTTAACATAATAGAGTTTGTTTTCTGCTGTAAGATCTATTATTTTCACATCTCTCTCAAAATCAATAAATTCAGGTTCTATTTTGGATTCTGGCATTTGTTCAATTTTTTCGGCAAATTTCGATTTAGCTTCAACATTTTCAGGAATAACAGGATCAAAACCTGGTTTTTCAAGTTTGTCTTTATCGGGAAATCCCATTTTTGAATGGAATGATAAATAATTAGTATTAAAGTATTTATCTGAAACTCTAATTACATCCTCAAGACTAACTGCAGAAATTTCATCTGGATATTTCATTGCTTCTTCCCATGATTTTCCTGAAATAAAAGAAAATCCAATTAAGAAAGCTCTATTTTGTACGTTTTCAAGAGACTGCTGATGTTCTTTAATAATATTTAGTTTAACAGCTTCCAGAAACTCTTTATCAATATCTCCGGCTCTTAATCTTGAAATTTCATTGCAAACTAGTTCTTCTGCTTTTTTCAAAGATTGCCCAACGACTTTTGGAACAAATAGCACCATTAATGCTCCATGGTCATTACGAATATCGTTAAAACTTATTACTTCTAGCAATTTACCATCTAGACTAAGTTTATCTAAGTATCCTGTTGATGCTGAATTACTTAAAAGAGCCTGACAAACATCCAAAACTACTTCATCCTTATCATTTGTTTTAACTGTTCGGAATCCAAGCAAGCCAATTTTTACAGGAGTCATTTTAACTTCAACTCTCTCAACTCCATTAAAAGCTTTTTCTTCATAAACTGGATACTCAGGTACTTTGCCACTTTTCCATTCTCCAAAATATTTTTCAATTAAAGGAATAACTTCTTTTGAATTAAAATTTCCGGTAAGAACTAAAGCCATGTTATTTGCCACGTAATAAGTTTCGTACATTTTTCTCATATTATTGAGAGATGGATTCTTAACATGTTCGGCAGTACCAATAACAGTCTGTGTGCCATAAGGATGTACTCTATATAGATTTTCATAAAAAGCCTCTATAAGATTAGAGCTAAAATCATCCATATACATATTTTTCTCTTCGAAAACAGTTTCGAGTTCGGACTGAAACAAACGAAAAACTGGATTTTTAAATCTATGGCTGTAAATCACAATCCATTTTTCGATTTGATTTTTAGGAAAAACATTAAAATAAGCTACAATTTCTTCGGATGTAAACGCATTTACACCGCTTGAACCTATTTGATCAAGCATTCTGTCTAATTCGTTTGGAATTGCATATTTTCCTGCCTCCAAAGACAAAATGTTGATTTCTTTCTGAATTGCTTTTCTTTGTTCCTCATCTGTTGTTACTGCTAACTCTTCGTATTTGTCAGCAATTTTATCAATTATCACTTTTTCGCTTTTATAGTCAATTGTTCCCAATTCATCTGTACCTTTAAACATCATATGTTCAAGATAATGTGAAGTTCCTGTATGATCTGCAGGATCATATTTTCCACCTGTTTTTATAATAACAGCTCCCAATACATTTGGTACACTATGGTCCTCATTAAGAAATACTGTTAATCCATTCTTAAGAGTAAATGAATTAACCTTTAAATTTTCACTCTCTTTCTGAGAAAAAGCAGAAAAAGATATAGCTAAAAACAGAACAACAAATAATGTGATTTTCATAACTATTTACTTTAGATTTTTATATTCTTTTTTTGTTAATTTTTCGGTTGACAAGATATAAATATTTTTTTTAGGTTTATTATTTAAACCGGTTTTAATCTCCGAAAATTTTTGAAAAATCTCTATCCCTTCAACTATTTCACCGAAAACAGTATATTGTCCATCATAAACAGGAGCCCCTCCAATAGACTGATACATCTCTGTTTGATATTTATTTATCTTAAACAATTTCTTCCCATCCTTTTCTATCTCTGGAATGATATTTTCTGTCAAATCCGCATATAATCTGCTCCAATTTTTATTCTGTCCCTCAATTTTATAATAATCCAGACTATCCTTATAAATCTGATTTTCGGGTTTATTGAGATAAATAGTTAAATAATCGGCAATTATCGGGGCATTTCTTTTCGCTTCAAGAGTTTTGAGAGTCTTTTCATCCAAATTAATCCCCTGAACTAAATAAAACAATTTTGTATCTGAAAGACGATCTGCGTTTTTTTCATCAGCTAGGCGTAACATTCCCACTGCTCCAGTTTTATTTATTAGTTTCTCATTTATCTCAGGCTGTATTGTTTTCTCTGTAAAATTCTCTTGTAAAATAGCTTCCTCTGTTATATCTTCAGGCAATCCTGCTTTCATTAATCCATTTGGGATTATAGAATAAACTAGACAGGAATCATAAATACCTGAACAAATATTCTCAAGAAATATTTCTTTATGTAATGGCGTTCCTTCATACAATCCAATAATAAAAACTCCTTGATCTGTATGTATCAATGCATAGTCATTTATCTTAAGTGGATTATTTAAAACAGAGCAGGAAACGGCAAAAACTGATGCTAAAATTAATGTCAAAATAAACAATTTGGTTCTATTCATAAAAAATATTTGATTTGTATAAAATAAATTACTAATATTGTCTGTTACAAAAATAAACAAATTGTTAATACTATGAAGAGAATTATTAATGTTGCAATAATTATTGTAATACTTGCAGGAGTGGTAATTGTTAATTACAGTTGTAAACCTGAGACTCCACCAAAAGCTGTCGTAATAGTTGTTGATGAAGATAATGAACCTGTCGATGGAGCGATGGTTGTTGTTAAAGCAGCCAATTCGGACAGCTCTCATACAGTTGTATATTTATTAAATGAAAACAAACCAGTTGCTGATACTCAATATACGAATAAAGACGGTAAGGTATATTACGACTTTAAATATGAGTCGATATATAAAGTTGAAGTAACAAAAGGAACAGACAGAGATCATCCTTTTGCTAGAAGAGGTATAGGAATTTTGATTCTCGAAAACAATAAAACAATTGAATCCAAAATTGAGATTAACGAACAAACCGTCTTTAATTAGGATTATTTAGTTTAAACCTTAATTATATATGAAAAGAAGTTTATTATTGTGTCTGATTGCATTATCAGTCGTGAATTTGTATTCACAAATTTCAATTACAAGATCTGATTTCGTTGATGTAAATGATGAAATACCACGTATTTTTTACACATTTGAGCAAGAGGGAACATCAATAGTACCCGACAGCGTAATTTCAGAAAATTTAATTTATGACGACCCCAGACATTTTCCTGTGGCATTAATTGACACTTTAATATATTTCCCCTCGTCGGATTCTGACCCTGAGGGCATATTTGAAGGAGCAACTTGCGCATATATGACAAGGGATGGTTTTATTATGCACTTATTTATTACAGAAGAAAACGTTAATTTAGTTGGTGTTCAAGGTGAATTGCCTTTAATTGGAGGTTTAATGAATTTGGAATTCGTAGATACACTAATTGCCAACAATTTCCCCGGAGAATATGAGGATACTCATGTTGATCAAGGAACTGGAATGGAAAAACAGCATATTTCTGCCTTTGAGTCAGTTATACCTTCAGAATATTATAGTTCATTAAGTGCTATATATGACACCGTAAGATTTTTTATGGAGCTAAAACTTAACACAAGTTTTGACGAATATGGCAGTATTCAATTTGTTGGAGATTCAAACCAAAATGGCAATTTCCAGTATTTACGAGAAAATAGAAAAATGCTTACAATGTTTGACGTTCAATTAAGAAATAAATTTTCAGGAGCATTTGTTTCTATTAGTGGAATTCCCGGTGTAGGAGATATGTTACCTATGCAACTCCCTATTTACGACACATCATATACACATAATTACTGGGTTAAAGACTGGAAAAGTCCTTTGTTGGAAATCGAATACAATACGGGGTATGATTCTATTTATAGTATGACATTTCGCTATGCATATATGAGTTATGTAAATACTAATCTTATTTCAGACATTTCGGTTTATCCGAACCCAGCAAGTGAAAAACTGGTAATTAATTCTGAAATGATACAAGATCACACTTTGTATATCTTCGGAATTGACGGGAAATTAGTTTTTACAACAAAATTAAATAACGGTAATAACTCCGTAAATTTACAGGAGTTTTCATCGGGGACATATTTCTATCAATTATTTGATAAGAGAAAAATTCCTGTATTAGCAGGTAAATTTATTAAGGAATAAATTTTGGGGCATTAGCTCATCTGGCACCGATTTTTAGCAAAAATCTCTGCCATCTAAAAAAGATATTTGAAATAAACTATAAACTCATTTTTAAAGCAACATTTAATAATTTTTGCTTAAAAATCGAGTGTTCTCGATCAGCCAGTCGGCTGATTCGGAACTAGAGCGTTAGACTCTTTAGGGTTTCAAAATTTGGGGCATTAGCTCATCTGGCTAGAGCGTTAGACTGGCAGTCTAGAGGTGATCGGTTCGAGTCCGATATGCTCCACAAGGTCTTCATATAGAGACCTTTTTTATTATGTCTTATTTTGTTTATGTATTATATTCCAAAAATTTTGATCGTTTTTATTACGGTCAAACTGAAAATTTGGAAGCAAGATTATTGAACCATAATAATCTTAAAGTTTCGTCAACATCAAAATACTGTCCATGGATAATTTATGCATATAAAGAATGT
>JAQVEY010000105.1 GCA_028697515.1 Bacteroidales bacterium
ATATTGTATCCTCCAGTAAAAAAATAATGTCGTTCGTCACGTATAAGTCCTGGAACATTATTAGTATTATCAAAGAAAACATATTTGGTTTTAAATAATTGAAGAACAGCAAATCCAGCATAATAATTTTCTCCAACAATCATTATACCTGCATCGGCATCAGGTTTCCATGTTTTATCATCAAGAGTTTGATTTAAAACAATATCGTAAGAATCAAAAGTTGAAATTTGGGTGCTCAGCAATTTGAATTGTGTTAATGTCCATGCAAGGCCAAAACTAATATCAAAATAGTCAGTGGGGATTTTATAAACATAGTTAAGGTGAAAATCAAGTTTTTGAGTAATTCCGTATCTATCGCTCATAATATATGCTCCCGCACCCATATCTTCTCTAAACATGTATTTGCCTGAGATAGTAGAAATCCTTGGTGCTCCTGAAAACCCTGTCCATTGAGCTCTATGATCAATCATTATTTCAGGAATTTCTTTTATAGAAGACGCCGCCGGATTTAAAGAAAAAAGATTGAAAGAATTATTTCTAAAATGAGGTAATTGCTGTGCATTAACAGATAATTCGAAAAATAGTAATATTGTTGATATTGAAAGTAAAAATCTCATACTATCTGATTATGGTTATATGTCCCTTTAAAGGATCTTTTCCGTTTCCAAGACTAATCACGTAGAAATATGTTCCTTCGGGTAGATCTTTGCCATTGTATGTTCCACCCCAGTCATTCTGATAATTTGCACATTCATAAACAAGATTTCCTACTCTATTGTAAATCCAGATTTCACTTCTAGGAAATTGCTCAATGTTTTCTATTATCCAGACATCATTAGACCCATCATTATTTGGAGTTATTGTATTGTAAATAGTAATGCAATACTCTGCTTCGGGCAAATCGATTACATAAACGAAATTGCAATTATTTTCATCGGTAATAGTCAGGTAATACAACCCTTCTCTTATATCGCTTATTTCATTATTAGAACTATTGTCATTCCATAAATATGAATATTCAGGAGTACCACCTGTAGGTACAGTTTCAATTTTTCCGTCGAAAACAGCAGAACAAGATGGTTGAGTTAAAACAAAATTTGGATTTATTGAGTCAGGTTGAGTTATAGTAACATTAACAGTATCGGTACAATTAAATTTATCAGAAATATAAACTTCATATTCACCGGCAGGTAGATTTGTTGCAGTATCATTAGTAATTCCTGTTGACCAAATATATGTTTTAGGTTCAAATCCATCATCGAAACTTACAACTGCGGATGCAAGACTATCTAAATAGCAAGGATTTTCTTCAATAATAAAATAATCTCCATAGATTTTACCTGTTTTAATAACATTAAGCTCGATGCTATCAACACATAGGTTATTGTCTGTAACTGTGATTAAATTAATTCCAGCAGGTAAATCTGCTGCAGTCTGAGAAGTTTCTCCATTTGACCATAGATATGAATAAGGTGGAGTTCCTCCTGATGGCGTTACTGTTCCACTACCTGCTGAAACACCACAAACTACAGGTGCAGTTGTTCCTGTTAGGCTTAGAACTATAGGTTGAGTAAATCTTATACTGTCATAATAAACGCAATTGTTATAATCAATTACAGTGATATTATAATAGATATTTGCAGCCATTTCTGAACCAATAAAATCATTTTGTACTACTCCGTCTTCCCAATAAACTGTGTATGGAGAAGTGCCTCCTGTTGGCGTTACATCTGAACTTGCATCTGAAAAACCAAAACAACTAACATTGTCTATTTGGCTAAAATTTGAACTTAAATAATTTAGTGGTTCTGTAATTGTGATTGTTTCTTCGTCCTGACATCCGTTATCGTCAATAACTGTAATGGTATAATTACCTATTGGCAGATTCCCGATTGAATCAGTAAAGTAGCCGTTGCTCCATTCCAGACTGTATTCAGGCACACCTCCAGAAGGACTAACAATAATATAAGCATCATGTCCGCTTTTACAACTTACATGCTTTATAATAAAGTCAAGTATAAGTTCATCAGGCTGTGATATGGTTGTACTTGCCGTATCAGAGCACCCATTAGCATCAACTACAGATACAAAATAAAATCCAGGATGCATATTAGTTATTATTTGAGAGTTGTTGCTCAAGTCGTGGAACCAATAATAATGATATGGCGGGGTACCTCCAGTTGTTTGAGCATTAAGTATTCCGTTATCAAGACCAAAGCATGGAATATTTGATGATGTAATATTTGTTATTAAAGTATCAGGTTCAATAATTGTAATTTCTTGTGACCATAAACAATCATTAGCATCTGTAACCGATACAATATAAGTTCCAGAAGGAAGATTTTGTAAATCCTGATAAGTTTGACCGCTTGACCATTCTACAGAATAAGGAGGAGTAGCTCCTGATAATGTAATATCAATAGAGCCGAAATCTGTGCCATGACATGGTAGATGAGTCGGTACTGCTGTAATTGTTAAGGGAGATTCTGGTTGGTCAATAAACGCCGAATCTATTATGGGACAATCAACGAAATCTGTTATTGTAACATAATACCAACCAGAAGTTAAGTCCGATGGATTTTGTGCTGTACTGCCATGTGACCAATTAAAGAAATACGGTGGTGTGCCTCCGCTTATATCGGTTTGAATACTGCCGGTAAAAAATCCATAGCATGTTAAATCTGATGGAGTAAGACTAAGCATAAGAGGAGGATTTACGGCAACTGCAATCGAATCATAGCTTTCACAATTATTTGAATCTGTTATAGTAACAGTGTAAAAACCGGGAACACCATAAATGCTATCTGTATCTGTATATAAGTCGTATGTTAATTGTCCGGTTGACCATTCAAAATCATAAGGTTCAATTCCATTTTGTGCTTCAGCATAGACATATCCGTATGGTTGCCCGTGACAATACGCACCATCAGTAAACAAAAGGGCATTTACTTCGGATTTATCATAAGGTTTTATATATGTACCAGGAAATACTAAATCTTCTTCAAAGTGCATCAGTTCCCAGGTTTCATCAAACCATGTAACAGGAACATATCCAAGACTGATTGTCCATTCGAAAAGGGGTCCAATTGGTGGGAAATCTATATCTTTTTCAGTTATTTCAT
Organism: Bacteroidales bacterium; assembly: GCA_028697515.1. Taxonomy (GTDB): domain Bacteria; phylum Bacteroidota; class Bacteroidia; order Bacteroidales; family ML635J-15; genus Bact-19. The sequence goes on from JAQVEY010000105.1 coordinate 3,123, forward strand.
CATCTTCAAGGCTTTCGTAATAACCGGCATAGGCAATTTCTCCTGATTTTACAGGATTATCATCAGAACCAAAAGGAAGAGTAAATTCAGGCATTACCGAACCTGCAATTTGGGATTTGAAAGGTAATTGAATTGAAATTTCGGCACTTAAAGCTTCAATTACAAAAGAAAATGCAATACTGTCCCATGTATGATTTCTGATAGTCGGCTGAATATTGTATCTTACTCCGACATACATCGAATCCCAGTCGTGGCAAGGGTAAGTTATTGTGAGGTCATTGCCTACTGCCATCGTAACGGTATCATTAAAACCGCTTAGAACCTCAGCATCACCATTAGTAGGGTCTGTAACTATAAAAGGCATTTCTACAGGAAAATCTAAAGTAGCCCAAATTGTTGGACAAAAATAAATATCCTGATTCAGAGTATTGGCAATTATAAAATATACACTTAATAAAGAGTATTCGATTTGGAATGTAATGTCTCCTAGTGGTGTTGAAATAGGGTAAGACAAGGTGTCATTTAGAAAATCAAGAGCTTGTTGTATTTGAGGACCCTCGGGTTCGGGAATAAACCCAGCCATAACATAAAGGAATCCAATTACATCAAGTTCGACTAACATATATGGGTCTTCTCCCTGCGCAATCAAACAATTTGTTCCCTCCTGAATGTAATCCTCAGTTGTTACATTTGGTAAATCAACATGTGCTTCAAAGTTAAATTCTACTAGGTCTGTAAAATCTATATCAATTGGTAACTCATAATCGTGACAAAATTGAAATTCATCACCTACATAACAAGGGTAAATACAATATTCAGTCTCTGCATTTATATGGAATAATGTGTCTATTGTATGAGGAACAGAAACAGAAGCTGGTATAAGATGAATAGTGTCGCAGCTAAAAACACAGACAAGAATGTCCATAAATGGATCAAATTGATACTCAAGGTCAAGAGTGATTACTCCTACAGGTGGAAAAACCGTTTCTAAAGCCCATCCTTCTGTAACCTCATAAGAGGTATGTATTTCAGCAGGACCACCGTAATTGAAAGTGTAATCTTCCGGAAAATCAAGAGTGACCTCGAGAGGATAATCAAGGCTGAAACTACCTGTATAAAATCCATGAGCCTCGAAAGATGATCTTAAAATTGCTAAAATGCCCATTTCCATTCCTACACCGAATTGCTGACCAAAAACTTCTTCAATTTCGGAAAAGCCCCAAGATTCATCAATGTTAACATCGAAAAAGGTATGATCTACTTGTATCCCATAAGCCCAATCTGGTCCCCACATGTTTTGGTCATGAGAAAAATAATACATCGGATGTACCAAATCATTTTGAGATATAATTTTACCTGAAAAACCGAGTAAAATAATAATTATACTTAATCGAACGAGTATCTTCATGGTTTAATTGAAATTATTGTACAGATTTAAGACAGGCTTCAATTGCTGGATATAATAAATTTTTCATACTGAGAGGATAATTAAAATTAATCCAAACAGTATTCTGATCACCGGTAAAAAACATTGCTCTCTCAAATTCTGTCTCTCCTGAAGTGAATCTTACAAAATATATTACTCCATTTTTATTATTTTCTGTTTTGATATTAAGCTTTTCCGAAAAAGAATAATTTTGAGATATAATGTATTCAGGTGTCATTGCATTTTCGATGATATTGTATGACACTTCAGGGATTTCAATCACCTGAATGGTACATGCTGAGCCAGGATGAACAAATCCATTAATCGAAGGATCTGCTATAAAATGTTCTGGAGGTATTAAAAACACATTTGTATTTGGAGCCTGAACCAGTTTTTCAGGACTATATAAAAGCTTTTCTTGTTGTTCTGCAACAAAGTTTTCAAGAGTTTTTTCCTGTGCAGACAAACATATACAAATAAGCATGACTTGTAATAATACTCCAATCTTTTTCATAACAACAGCTTTAATTTACAAAGTGTAAATTTACATAAAATATTTTACACTTCGTAAAAAAGTATAAAATTATTGAAAAATTGTTATACCAAAGCGTTATTTTAGGACAAATGCTTATTTGTGTAGCTTAAAATTGGAAATTTGTAAAAATAATGATTTAGTAGCTTTTTTAATGCTGTTTCTTTTTATGATTGTATTGTCAATATTTTCATTATTAGCTCCGCCCCAATCTCCATTTTTGAAAACGCAAATAGTTTTTTACCTAAATCTTTAAGCGAGGCACCAATGTGGTAAACATCTTTCTCATCAATTATAAGAAAACGGTCATGAGCATTTTTGTAGACTTTAATTTCTATGGGCGAATATTGCTTGTTGTGTTTTTCGAGGTCAGTTTTAAGTGATGCAGTTAAATTTGCTGTGTAAATTGTAGCTGTTACATCTTCTTTTCTCTTAAGGAACAGATTGAGTACCGATTCATCTACGTAATTATCAATAAGAATTAATGATTTTTCAGCCGATTTAACAAGTTCGGATACAAATACCCAGGCGTCAAAAATTTGAGCGTTGAAAAAAATGCCTTCGTTTGGGGGCAAACTTGTTCTAATCTGAAAGTCAATTTCATCAACTCTTTTTGTCAGGGAATAAATGTTCTCCTCTATTCTATTTATTCTGTTGTTTACAGCGTATCCTTTTAGTAAATAATCTTTCAGAACTTTATTTGCCCAAATCCTAAACTGCGTCCCACGTTTAGATTTTACCCTGTAACCAACCGAAATTATCACATCCAGATTGTACAGCTGAATTTTTCTTTTAACTTTTCGGCTACCCTCATTTTGAACTTGTAAATAATCCTTACAAGTTCCTTCCTTCTCTAATTCAGATTCTTGAAATATGTTCCGTATATGTATAGTAATGTTTTGAGGCGATGTTTGAAAGAGTTCTGCCATTTGTGCCTGTGTAAGCCAAACAGTTTCATCTTCGATTCTCACCTCTAAAGTAGCTGAGAGTTCATCAGACTGATATAAAACTATTTCATTTCTCATTTTCAAATCATTGATTCTTTGCTATCTCTAACACAATATCTATTTCCCAAACACTACTAATTTGACAATATTTGTGATTTCAGAGTTAGATATCTTTACAAAATACACGCCTTCACTAAACTTTGAAATATCTACACTCGTTTTGATAGTTTTATCAGAAATTTGTTGCTCGTATAATATTTGTCCATATAAATTTGTGATTTCGACAAACAAATTTGAGCCGATATTTTCTGTTTCAATAATAAATATTCCATCATTCGGGTTAGGGTATATTTTAACATTATTAAGAATATTCTGTTCGATCAATACACCAGGAGTAACATTAATTATAAAATCGCACATATTAACGCAATTAGTACTGGGATGTTGGTAAAAATATGTTACAGTTTGTTCACCTTCACCGTAGAATTCCGGATCAAAGATGACAACAACACTTTCATTGATTTCGAACCATCCGTTTTCGGGTTCTCCACCATTCAGTTCTATTGGTTCTGCATTAACAGGTATAGAGAAATTTTCAGGGCAAGTGACAATCGGTATTGAATCCACAGTTATAATAAAATTGCATGATTCATATTCGTATGTGTAAATTATTGTATGTTCACCTTCTCCGGCAATTATAGGGTTGAAAGTATTGCCTGATACTCCGTTTCCTGAATATTCTCCGCCTTCTGGAGTAGCACCACTTAGTGTTAATTCAGTATCTTCTTTACAAACCGAAAAACTTGATGGACAAGATATGTCAATAGGTTCATAAATGGTTAAATTATAACTACAGGAATTTTCACAGTTTCCTTCTCCTCCTGTATATGAATAAGTAATAGTATATGTTCCTGTTCCGTAAGAAGCTGGATTAATATAAGTTACCGGATTTTCGTTAATGCTGTATTGTCCGCCTGATGGTTCTGCTCCTGTCAATGGGAATGCAGATGCGGTGGCAGAAACATACAAATCTTCGGGACATGTTACTTCAGGTAATTCATAAACAGTGATAATGAAATCACAACTGATAGTCTCGTAAGTGTATGTAATTGTATGTTCTCCAATACCTGCAATTGAAGCATCAAAAGTCCCTTCATTTATTCCATTTCCACTATATGTACCACCTAGTGGTGTGGCTCCTGACAAATCAAATGGCTCAGTATTATAACAAACCGAGAGATTCTCAGAACAAACTACTACAATAGGCTCAATTACATTTATGTTGAATGTGCATGTGTTTTCACAGTTTTCAGGATTACTTGTATATGAATAAATAACTTCATAATTCCCCACTCCGTATATTTGCGGATTAAATGAACTTACAGGGCTTCCGTTAATACTATAGATTCCGCCTTCGGGTGTTGCTCCGGCTAAAGTAAACTCGCTGTCATTAGTATATACTTCAATATCTGCAGGGCAATTGACTTCAGGTAAAGGATTTACAGTAATAATAAACGTACAGTTTTCAGTTTCATATTCATAATTGATTGTATGTTCTCCAAGACCTGCATTCTGAGGATT
>JAQVEY010000106.1 GCA_028697515.1 Bacteroidales bacterium
AGAAGGACAAAGATGCAAAAATGCCTATTATTATACCGATTCGTGTTTAAATGATTTTTTAAATAAGCTGGAAAAGTCACCTGACTGGGAAAGTTCTTTGGTGATTTTAGTCGCCGACCATGGCACACGGTACGGAAGTATAGAAGTTTGGGATTTGCCCAAATTTCAAATCTTTATGCTATGGACAGGTGGAGCAATATCTTCAGAACCAATGCTTATTTCGCGTACAGCAGATCAATCAGATATAAGTGCTACATTATTGGGGTCATTAAATATTCAACATGATGAATTTGTTTTTAGTGAAAATATTCTTACTAAAGCCAATACCAATGCTTTTTATGTGTTTAATCATGGATATGCTTTTATCAAAGACAATCGCTGGGCTATTTACGATATAAATCCGGACAAAGTCATTTACAGAGGCTGGGATTCGGAAAATCTTGACAACCAAACAAAAGCTTATGCCCAAAAATTGGCGGAGTATTATAAGAGTATAGAGTAGATAATAAATGTATTATGATAGAAGTTGGTGAAAAAAAAACGAAATAATCTTAAATAGAATAAAATAATGCAAACTAAAAGTTTAATATTTTATAAAACAGTTGATAAAAAGGTTAATATATCAGTATATTTTCAAAACGGTTCCTTTTGGCTCACACAAAAAGCCATGGCACAGCTGTTTGGCGTAAATGTGCCTGCTGTAAATAAACACCTTAAAAATATTTTGAAACTGGGGAACTCAATGCAGAATCAGTTATTTCCAAAATGGAAACAACTGCCTCCGATGGAAAAAACTACAAAATAAATTTCTACCGTTTAGAAGCTATCCTTGCTGTAGGCTACCGGGTAAATTCGGCTCAGGCTACCGATTTGTATGCCCTCAGCACCGATTACGACAAAGAAAGCCAACAAACCAAAGATTTTTTTGCCGCTGTGCAAAACAAACTCCACTGGGCTATTACCGGAAAAACCGCTGCTGAAATCATTTACACCGAAGCTGATGCCACCAAACTTTACATGGGTTTAAAAACATGGAAAGCTGCCCCCAATGGAAAAATTTTGAAAAGCGATGTGGTTGTGGCAAAAAACTATTTGTCACATCAGCATATAGCCGAGCTTAACAGAATTGTGTCTGCATATCTGGATTTGGCCGAAAACAACGCACAGAGAGGAATTGCTTTCAATATGCAGCAATGGGCAAAATTCATAGATAGTTTTTTAGAACTTTCAAACTACCCGATTTTAAAAGATAAAGGCAAGCTTTCTATGCTCGAAGCAAAACTAAAAGCCATTAGCGAATACGAAAAATTCAGAGTAATACAAGACGAAACCTACGAAAGTGATTTCGACAGAGAAATAAAAAAACTAAAGCGTTGAAAACAGTTTTAATGATGTTGTAAATGATGGGTTTTGGATACTTTTGAGAAGAAATGTTTGGATATTTTGAGGGTAATAATAGAGATTTATTGATATAAACATGAATGAATTAGAAAAAATGTAGAGGATAAAATTCTCTCTTTGGCAGGAAACAAAGAAGAAAGCAGAATCTTTAATAAAAAAATGCTTCTACACCATCGATTCACAAATAGTTCATTTTGTTCAAGATGCAGAGACTAATATATTTCTAAATGACTTACAAAATTATCCTCACGCATTTGTTTTGTCTTGTTTGATGGATCGTCAGATAAAGGCAGAAATTGCTTGGCTAATTCCATCAAAAATAAAAGCGATTTTGGGAAGCTTTGATATAAATGACCTGGTAGCATTAAAGGCAGCGGAATATCAAAAGTTGTTTTTACAAAAAAAACTTCATAGATTTAATGATACAATGGCTGATGTTTTTTATCGTGGAGTACAAGATATTTACAGTAAATATGAGGGCGATGCTTCAAAAATATGGTATGATAAACCCTCTAGTTCAACTGTAGTTTATCGTTTTCTTGAGTTCAAGGGTAGTGGCATAAAAATCGCAACAATGGCAGCAAACATTTTAGCCAGACAATTTAGAATTGAATTTAGTGATTATTATTCTATAGATATTTCACCGGATGTTCATATTAAAAGAGTAATGACGAGAATGGGTTTTGTGCCAAAAAATGCATCAAACGAAATGATAATCTACAAAGCGAGAGAACTATATCCAGAATTTCCCGGAATTATTGATTTTTCCTGTTGGGAAATTGGTAGGGAGTGGTGCCATCCAACAAAGCCGGAATGTGAAAAGTGCTTAGTTAATAGTGAATGTAAAAAAATAATTTAATCTTTTTAGGAGCATTTGGTAGCTGAGCTTGTCGAAGCTACAAATTCTCCTCAAAATACCTTGTAACAATTCTCATAAGATGTATTCTGTCATAACCGCGAACATTATGTTCGTGTCCGGGGTAAACGAAATAGTCTAAAAGAACTTTATTTTCAACACATTTTTGGACGAAATTAAGACTATGTTGCCATACTACAACAGGGTCGGACGTACCATGAATAAGCATTAGTCTGCCTGTAAGTTTTTCTGTTTTATTTAGAAGATTGCTGTTCTTATATCCATCCGGATTTTCTTGAGGCATGTCCATATATCTTTCGCCGTACATAATTTCATAAAATTCCCAGTTTATTACAGGACCACCGGCAACTCCAACTTTGAAAATGTCTGCATGGTCTGTCATTAAAGTAGTTGTCATAAAACCTCCATAACTCCAGCCGTGAACGCCAATTCTGTCCATATCAACATAACCGAGACTTTTCAGATATTCAACTCCGGTCAATTGATCCTGACATTCGATAACTCCAAGATTACGATGAATAATGTTTTCAAAGTCAAAGCCTCTGTTTGAAGAACCTCTGTTATCAAGAGTAAACATAATATATCCTTGCTGAGCCATATAGTAATCCCAACCCGAAGCTCCACCTAACCAGTCGTTTGTAACTAACTGTGCATGAGGACCTCCGTAAACATATACTATTGCAGGATATTTTTTTGATTCATCAAAATCGGGTGGGAGGATAATCCTGTAATACAAATCCGTTACTCCGTCATTTGCTTTGAGAGTACCAATTTTCATGCTACCCAGTTTATAATCAGCCAGAGGATTCGAAGCAGTCAATATCGTGTTTATCTCTTTTCCCTTTGTGTCATAAATTACATATTTATTTGGAACACTTGTACTGCTGAAATTATCAATAATGTATGCTCCGTCTGCAGAAACAACTGCATTGTGATTACCACTTTCGCGGGTAATTCTTATCATAGCTCCGCTTGCAATATTCACTCTGTAGATGTCAAAATCAATTGGAGTCTCTTTATTGGCTTTTATTATAATATCTTTGCCATCAGCAGTAAATGCGTAAATCTCCTGAACTTCAAAATTCCCTTTTGTTATCTGAGAAATCTGATTTCCTTCAGTATCATACAAATACAAATGCGAATAACCGTCTTTGCGGGTTTGCCAGATAAATTTTGTGGGATCACTTGGTAAAAACCTTGCAGGATATAAAGGTTCAACATATTTATCGTGTTTCTCCTCGAATAAAGTCTTTACAAATTTACCTGTTTTAATATCGTATTGATTAAATTTCATGTGGTTTTGTTCGCGATTGAGCACAGCTATATAAATGAATTTTTCATCAGGACTCCAGGCAATATTTGTCAAAAACTGTTCTTTTGGCTCACCTGTTTCAATATAAATGATTTTTTCAGATTTAACATCATAAATTCCAAGTGTAACCTCTTCGCTTGTCATACCTGCCATACAGTATTTTATTGGTTCTACTTCTGCAACTCTTTTGTCGGTATTGACAATAGGATAATCCGTTACCATTGATTCATCTTTGCGATAAAATGCAAGATAATTGCCCTGAGGAGACCAGAAAGTACCTTTTTCAATGCCGAATTCATTACGGGCTACAGTTTGTCCATAAATAATGTCTTTGTTTCTTTCACTGCTTATTTGCTTTACCTGACCATCAGCACCAATTAAGGACAAATTATTATCCATCGTAAAAGCTATCATTGAGTTTGAACTGCAATAATCACTATTTTCAGCACTTTCGCCAAGTTTGATATATTTTTTTAATTCTTTGTTGATTATATCAAATTCAATGAGATTATTTGTCTCATAAAATCTAATAGTATTTTTATCAAGCCATTCGCATCCGGGAAAATATGAACATTCATCTTTGCCTTCAAGTTTTAAGACCGAATTAATTTCATCAAGGCTAATCAAAGTTTTTTCTTTTTTAAGGTCAAAACTGACAGAAATCAAAGTGTCTTTGACAATTTTCGTAAATTCTTTTGAATCAGGTCTTAATGCCAAACCTCTAATATATTCAGGATATAATTCTCTCCACACTCCAACGACAGCTTCGTCAATTGTAAGATATTTAGTTTGAGATACAGCTAACTGTGTAGCAAAAAGAATAAACCCAATGATAATAATAAGTGCTTTTTTCATTTTAATTTATTTAAATTTAATTTTAACAAAGATTTCATTTGAGTAATAGCAACTCTGTTTAATTGTATTAGACGCATAGATTGCGATATCCCCTGTTGAATCAATACAGCATTAATACTCTCTATATTAGACAATACTACTAGTTGTTCAATGCTGGCATAATCACGTATATTCCCAGATTTTTCGGGATTTTCATTTTTCCACTGCTGTGCAGTTATGCCAAACAAAGCTACATTTAACATATCTGTTTCATTTGCATAGACACATGTAATTTGATTCTTCGTCAACTCTGATGGTATTAGATTCTCTTTAATGGCATCTGTATGAATGTGATAATTTACTTTGGCCAATGCCCGTTGTAGATTCCAATCTAATTTAAGCCTGTCGTTTTCATCTGCTTTTAACCTTTGATATTCCTTTATAAGTAATAATTGAAATTTCGGACTAATCCACATCCCGAAATGAAAAGCAATATCTTTATGAGCATAAGTACCACCATATCTTCCAGCTTTAGCCGTAATCCCAATAGCTTGTGTATTTTCAATCCAGTTTTTAACCGATAAAACAAAATTATTACTACCGGCTGAGTTTTTAATTGTACCGAATTCGGTATAATTAAAAATGGGATTGTTTAAAGCTTCCCATTCTCCAATGTATTCAATAGTACTTTTTAAACTAAGCCATTTAATAATAATCGCCTCTTGCATTTGACTTCTTGCCATATCTGTCAGTGAAATATAATCATCTTGGTTCTGTGAAATAATAGCTATTTCACTTCCGTCAATTTTTATTTTTTTATTCATTAACATATTGATTTTTATAAATTATAATGAATTATATTTCGCATAAGTTGATTATATTTCAACTGCTTCTGATTTTGGGTTGACCTTCATTCGATTCTTTTCTTAAAAATTGATTCTTGTTTATTGTAATTTGATTTTTTATTGTTTATTGTCATTTGTTTCATATATTTACGTTTTTACAAAGATATAATTTCATGTCAGAAGCAAAATATATAATCTTAATTTTTCTTTCAGCTTTAACATTATTTTATGAATGTAAACCGAAAGATAAATCAATGCCTACTGCTGAATCTCTGACTAATACTGACACTACAATAGTTTTAGCTCCAGTAATAAATAAAACAGAGGAACACTTAAAACAATTGGGCTTGGTCAACATTCAGGATTCTTTGCCAATGATATTAGTGGATTTGAAATATTCAGGAACTGATAATTTTTTAGGTATTGATTTTTATGGAGAACTTGAAAATGCTTTTGTACAGGTAGAGTGTCTAAATAAACTTTATAAAGCCTATAATATTTTAATCAAGGAAAGACCAGGCTATACTTTTATAATTTATGATGCAGTAAGAAGTGTCGAAGCTCAGCAGTTTATGTGGGATTCGGTTGATGTTCCAGCAAATATAAAACACTGGTATGTGGCAAATCCGCAAAGAGGTTCAATACACAATTACGGGATGGCCATTGATATCAGCATTGTGGATTCTGTTGGTAATGTGCTGGACATGGGAACGGAGTTTGACTATTTTGGCGATTTGGCTCACCCAGGAAAAACAGCTTATTTCTATAATTCTGGTAAGTTATCCAAAGAACAGTATGATAACAGAAATTTGCTAATGACAATAATGCAAAAGGCATATTTTTATGTTTCGACAACTGAGTGGTGGCACTATAATGCTTCATCGCTGGATTATGCAAAGAGTAAGTATAAAATATTTAGTCTCCCTTTAAATACTGAAAATAAATGATAGTTACAACTTACCATACCGAAAATAAAACCAAAACAGATATTTACTGTCCTGCTGATTACAATATCTTTAAAAGTATTGCTAGCGATGGAAATCATGTTATAATAACAGATGAAAAAATTTATAAACTTTATTCTGAAGCTTTTGTAAAACACAATTGTATTATTATTAAAGAAGGAGAAGCAAATAAAAATCTGTCTAACATAGAAAATATCATCCAAAAATTTGTCACTTTTAATATTGATAGAGATTCATTGATAATCGGATTTGGTGGTGGTTTGGTCTGTGATATTGCCGGTTTTGCCGCCAGTATTTATATGAGAGGAACTCCTGTAGGTTTTGTTGCTACAACACTATTAGCTCAAATCGATGCTGCTATTGGGGGAAAAAATGGTGTAAATTTTAACAATTATAAAAACTATATTGGAAATATAAGTCAGCCTCAATTTGTAATTTGTGATGCTACTTTTTTTAAAACCTTAAGCAATCAGGATTATATGAGTGGGCTAGGAGAAGTCTTAAAATATTGTCTAATCTCTAACACTAATTTAATTGAGTATTTTATTTCAAATTACAACGCCATCAAAGAACGGGATAAGGATGTAATGGATTATATTGTTAAGAGCTGTGTTAAAATCAAGACTGAGATAGTAAGTCAGGATACAAATGATAAAGGATTACGTCATATTTTGAATTTTGGACATAGTTTTGGACATTGTTATGAAATAATTGATGGATTGGCTCACGGAATTGCTGTAGCTAAAGGTATTTGTACAGCGGTTGATCTGTCACTCAAATTTGGATATACAAACACTGAAACAAATAAACAGATTAAAGAAATTATTAAAAATGCCGGTTTCGAAACTGAATATAAACTTGATGAAAGGCATTTTGATCTGTTGCATAAAGATAAGAAAAAAACAGGAGATTATATAGATTTTGTATTTTTAACCGAGATTGGTAATCCTATTATTATTAAAACCCCAATAGATGACATTATTAAGGCCGTGTTAGAACCGTTTTAATAAATAACTGACAAATTCCCGACAAATGGTTTTTCGCCATTTTTAAGGTCTAAAATGTACAAATATGTTCCTGATGCTACAAATCTATCATTGCATTTTCCATTCCACTTATCAGTATAGCCTCCGGTGTGAATAAGCTGTCCCCACCGATTATAGATATTTAGAACTGCACCATAATATATCTCCAGATTTTCAATAATCCACAAATCGTTTAACCCATCTCCGTTAGGCGTAAATGCATTTGGAATCCATATACATTCAACTGGAAGGTCAATTAGAGTAATGCCAGTGATTTCTTTATTACATTGATGCGAATCTGTTATTGTAATAGTATAAACACCTTCTGAAAAACC
>JAQVEY010000107.1 GCA_028697515.1 Bacteroidales bacterium
CTTCTTAGAATAATAAATATTTTAAATATTTTCATATTTTAATAAGATTATTTGTAACTTGCATAAATTAGTGAAAAGGAGACATTATATCTGTTTTTATATAAAAGCAAATTGATACAATGAAATATAAACTAATACTATTCTTTATTATTTTCACAATAAGTATGAGAATTCTATCAGCTCAGCAAGATAGTATTGACATATATGAATTGGATTTGTCTCAGTTATCAAAATTAAAAATAGTTTCTGCTACTAAAGTAAGTCAGGAGATTAAAGAAGTACCCGCGACTATTTATATTATTTCGGCAAAGCAAATCGAAGAAGCGGGATATTTTACACTAGAAGAAGTTTTATCCGATTTGCCGGGATTTCAGTTTCGAAATATACTTGGACTAAACAGCTATGTCTTCCAAAGAGGAATTCCTAACCAAAACAATCTTACTTTATTGCTTATAGACGGAGTTATGGTGAACGAGCTTAATTCTGGCGGATTTTACGGTGGAGGGCAATATAACCTGTCAAATATTGATAGAATAGAAGTAATTTATGGTCCATCATCAGTTATTTACGGGACAAACGCAGTATCAGGAATAATAAACATAGTTACAAAATCTGCTAAAGATGCAAGATTCGGGATAAATACTATCGCAGGGAACTTCAACACATTTGCTTCTGATTTTAATTACTGCTATGTAAGCGAAAATGAAGATTTTGGAATTTCTGTTGCCGGCATGATCAAGAAATCGGACAAAGCTGATTTAAGAAGTGAAGCTGGCGATAACAACTGGTCTGACCTCATGGAAAACTATGAGAATGATTATACATTTGATTTAAAAGCAGATTATAAAGATTTCAGTTTCGGCACAAATTATATGTATAAACAAACTTCCAACAGTACATTGATTAAATCTACAGATACTTTTTACAAAGATTATGGAACAGAATGGAATATACAATTTGTGAACAATTATCTTAAATACAATAAACTGCTTAATGATAAGCTTAATTTCTCTTCTGTTTTGTATAATCGTAACGCTACTGTTCTTGGAAACAGTATTTATTATGTTACAGATACTGCTCAGATAGGTTATTTTCGCCCAAATAATTTAAGCGGTATTGAAAGCATACTTAGTCTTAAAGCAAATGATTTGCTTAGTGTTGACGGAGGATTTAGTTTCGAGTATGAAAGACTTTCAGAGTCAAATTCATGGTCTTTTAGTGATTCTGTCACAATAAAACCTCCTAAGCCTGATAAGCCCGATATACTCGATAATTATCTGGTAAGTATATTCTTTGAACCTAAATTGAACTTTTTTAACCATCTGTATATTTTAACAGGTGTCCGTTTTGACCAAAGCAGTATTTATGATCAGATAACTACTCCAAAAGCTGCTCTAATGCTAAATATAAAAAAACATAGTTTCAGAATATCATATTCAGAAGCATTCAGAGCACCAAAACCATGGGATTACACATATGGTCTTGGGAACACAGATTTATTGCCTGAAGAAATGCAATCAATTGAAGGATCATATTCATTTGCAACAAAATTTCTTATTCTTGATATAATCGGATATAAGAACAAACTTGAAAACGCCATAAGTCAAGAAAGCCTGCTAGATGGGAACAGATGGATAAATAGAGGTGAAATAAATACTGATGGTGTTGAAGTGTTCTTGCGTTATTCTAAAAAAAGATTATCATCATTTGTGAATTACACTTATAATTTAAGCTATGATGAAAATGGAAATGATATTCCTGAAATAGCTAAACATAGCGCAAATGCCGGCATAACATACTCATTTAATAAACACTTTCGAATAAATCTGAGAGCGAATTATTGTGGTAGAAAAGAAAATACTAAAGAAATAGAAACAACAAACAGTATCTATATTGACCCCTATTTAATACTTCACTCTAGTTTAATGATAACAAACCTAAACGGATTTACTATTAAATTTTCAGTAAAGAATTTATTGAATGAAGAATACTACCATACATCGAATAGAATGCCTGACAGGTATAGGCAACCACAAAGAACTTTTTTACTTACTGTAGGATATAGAATTAATAACGGCAAATGAAATCAATAAAATTTTCAATATTAGTCTTGTTAATTAATATAGTGTTTTCAACATTTTGCTTTGCTCAGACTGTAGATAGAAGTGTTGCTGTTAGTGCCTATATATATAATTTCGCAAAAAATGTTTTGTGGCAAAAAGAAGAGAATATTAAAGAATTTCGCTTTCATATTATTGGTACTGATAAGGACATTATAAATGAAATGAATAAAATGTCTCAGGCTAAGACTTTAAGAGGCAAGCCTATAAAAATCACTAATTCGACTAAGCTTGTAAATACTGATGGGATAAATCTTATTTTCATCACATACGAATATCGAGACAAATTGAATGACATTTACAACTCTGTTGAAGGAAAAAACACCCTAATTGTCACTGATTTATGCAATAATAAAAGTGACATAATGATAAATATTATCGATTCAGATGTCGGTTCGCTAAAATTTGAGATTAATAAAGCAAATATTATCAACCAGAATATTATGATAATGCCTGATATAATCCTTTTAGGAGGAACCGAAGTAGATGTATCTGCTTTGTACTATGAAGGGCAACAAAGTTTAAGAAGATTGCAAAAACAGATAGATAGTTTGGAGCAAAGCAATAATGAACTTTTAAGAATCCAAAAAAGCATTCGAAAAGAATTATTGGCAAGTCAAGACAGTTTACAGGAATTGATTTCTAAAATAAATAGTCAGCAAATAGTACTTGACCGACAAAGACAATTATTATTTCAACGCGAGCAGGAAATAAATGAACAAACAAACAAAATAGAAGAAAATGAAAAGCATTTTGATATTTTGACATCAAAAATTGCAATTCAAGATGTTGAAATAAATAAAAGAAAGGAAATTCTGGAGAGCCAATTAATAGAAATTGAGTCTAAAAAGCAACAAATTATAAAACAAACAAACACTTTGCAATCGCAGGATTTGACTATTAATCGCCAAAGAAATATAATGTACTTGTTGATTGTGATTGTAATTTTAGTAATTTCTTTAGTAATTGCCATTTACAGAAGTTTTAGGATAAAAAAGAAAATGAACAAAGAGCTCGAAATAAAAGTAAAAGAAAGGACTAACGAGCTAAATATTTTAAATGCAGAACTCGAAGAACGAGTATCACAAAGAACAGCACAATTAGTTGCAATAAATAAAGAACTTGAATCATTCTCATATTCAATTTCTCACGATTTGCGTGCTCCTTTAAGAGCTATTTACGGTTTTTCGCAAATAATATCAACCAGACATAAAGATTCACTCAATGTAGAAGGCCAGCAATACATAGATTACGTTGTAGCAGCAAGTGTTAGGATGGAACAACTAATCAATGATCTTTTAAACTTTTCGCGTCTTGGACGAAAATCAATAGAATTGCATCCAGTTGATCTAAATGATATTATTCAAGAGATGAAAATGGAATTTAAGCAAAAAATTGAAGAAGTTGATGCACAACTATTATTTGACAATAATTTACCGGTATTAAAAGGCGACAAATCTCTGTTCAGACAAATATTTATTAACCTTATCGGTAATGCGATTACATACAGACGTAAAGAGATTCAACTTATAATAAATATATCACATGAAGAATCTTCTAAACATCATATAATAAAAGTTTCGGATACAGGAATAGGGATAAAAAAAGAGTATTGGGAAAAGATTTTTAACATATTTCAACGATTACATAGCGAAGACGAATATCCAGGTACAGGTATTGGTCTGGCAACGGTCAAAAAATCAGTTGAATTGATGAATGGAGAAATAACTGTTGATTCTGTGTATGGTGACGGAAGCACATTTATTATTAAATTTATAAAAAAATAAGATTATGGAAACTCTGGCTCAGATATTACTGGTCGAAGACAATCAAATGGATGTAATACTCACTCTTGATGCGTTTCGTGAAGCAAAACTTCAGAATAAAATAAACGTTGCCCGTAATGGCCAAGAAGCATTAGATTACCTGTTTGGTGAAGGGAAATACTCAGATAGAAACATTTTCCCGTTACCATCACTAATTTTACTTGATTTAAAGATGCCAGGCAGTGACGGATTTGAAGTTTTAAGCCGTATAAAATCTACAGAAGGACTTAAAAGAATCCCTGTTGTAATCTTAACTTCTTCGAAGGACGAAGGAGACCGAGCCTTAAGTTATGATATTGGAGCCAACAGTTATCTGATTAAACCAGTTTCGTTTGACGGCTTTATTGATGTTGTAAGAAAAATTGACGATTATTGGTTTAGCTTAAATATTAACGCTCCTGAAAAATAATAAAAATCAGACTATGAAAAAGGAAATAAAAGTATTACATATTGACGACAGCTATCTGGATAGAATGCTTGTAAAAGATATATTATCTCAGGATTCTACTGATTTTATTCTACAAGGAGCTGAGACTAGAGAAAAATTTGAGGAACTAATATCCCAACAGATATTTGACATAATTCTTAGCGATTTTAATATTCTTGGTTTTGATGGTTTACAAGTTTTGGAAGTTATAAAAAAGACAAATCCAGATTTACCAGTAGTAATAATTACAGGTACAGGATCCGAAGAAGTTGCCATTAAGGCTATGAAAATGGGTGCTGCTGATTATGTAATAAAATCGGTTAAACACATAAGAAGTCTGCCTCAGGTAATAATAAATGTTTTAGAGCACAAGCAAAAAGAAATAGAATTAAATAAAACACAAAATGCTCTATTTAAAAGTGAAGCACTCTTCCGTACAGCTTTTGAAAATGCTACTATTGGAGTATGCATGGTTGACATTGAAGGAAAATTCATAAGTGTAAACAAAACTTTGTGTGAAATTACGGGATATTCAAGATCAGAACTAGAAAAATCGAGTTTTCTTAAAATAACTCACCCTGACGACCTTGAAAGGTCGCATTCGTTTTTGCTTAAAATTTTAAATGGTGATATCAATTATACAAATTTTGAAAAAAGATATTTACACAAAAGCGGGAAAATCATCTGGGCAATAATGTCAACCAGTTTAATTAAAAATGAATTAAATGAACCAGAGTATTTCTTCACATTTATTCAGGATATTTCTGAAAAAAAGAAATTTGAAGAAGAATTAATTCAGGCAAAAGAAAAGGCTGAAGAATCAGATCGTCTAAAAACAGCATTTCTTAATAATATTTCGCATGAGATTAGAACTCCAATGAACGCAATTATAGGTTTCTCTGAGCTATTAAATGAGCCTAATCTTGACAAAGACAAGCATAAAGAATATACAAATACTATAATGCAAAGTAGTGAACATTTATTGTCCATTATTTCTGACATTATAAGTATAGCAACTATCGAAGCAGGGCAGGAAAAAACCCACAATTGTGAGTTTAATCTGAATGAAATACTTGATTTACTGTACGACCAATTCAAAATTAAAGCATTTGAAAAAAATCTGAACTTAAAAATAGTAAAAACATTATCGGATAAAGATGCCCTAATTACTAGCGATAAAACTAAATTGATTCAAGTAATATCAAATTTGGTAAACAATGCATTAAAATATACCGATACTGGTTTTATTGAAGTTTGTTGTGAATTAAAAAAAGATAAATTATTTTTCACAGTAAAAGACAGCGGTATAGGTATTCCTAAAGAAATGCATGAGGAAATATTTAAAAGATTCAGACAAATAGAAAACCCTAATGAACGTCATCATGGTGGTTCGGGCTTAGGTTTGGCTATTTCAAAAGCTTATATCGAACTATTAAATGGTCAAATTTGGCTAAACTCAGAGCCAAATCAAGGAACATCCTTCTTTTTCACCATACCATACACAGCAGTAAACAGTCAAAAATATAAAACATCATTAAAAGAATCAAATGAAACTTTAGTTTTAAACAGAAAGATTAAAAATATTCTTATTGCAGAAGATGACGATTCAAATTTCTTATTGATTAAAACATTTCTTAGTGATAATAATGTAAAAATACTTAGAGTTAAAACAGGATCAGAGGCAGTAGAAATGTGCAGAAATAACAACGAAATAGACATAGTACTTATGGATATAAAAATGCCTCAGGAAAATGGCTTAGAGGCAATTAAAAAAATCAGGAAATTCAATACACAAATTCCAATTATTATAGAAAGTGCATACTATGATGATTCAAATAGAGAAGAGGCATATGCTGCAGGTTGCAACGATTTTATTACAAAACCCATAAAAAAGCATAAGCTTATATCAGTAATTAATAAGCTTTTCGATTAAAGTTTTATTATTTCTTTTGCTATCTTTAAGGCCAAATAATATTATTATGCAAAAAGTTATCTTATTCATTTGCTTACAGTTGGTTGTAATTATTAGCATTTCGCAAACTATAAAACGCATATCAGCCTACGACAATAATTATAATAACAATAGCGGAATTTTTGGGATAACAGATAATGGAGTATATGAATACAGTTGGTATTATCAGCAATGGTTACAACTACCCAACAATGGATTAACTTTTTACGAAGACCAAGCACAACTTGATGAAATATCAGCCTTTGATGCAAATTCTGTAAATCCAAGTGGAGTTTATGTTATTTCAGATACAGCTGTTTTCGTTTATAATTATTATGCAGAGCTATGGTACCCACTCTATAATACCGGACTTTGCAGGATTGAAGGTATTGTTCAATTATCCGATTTAAGTGCTCACCTTGATATCGAAGATGATTATGAACGTATTTACGTTAAAAGTTGTGATCATATTTACTATTACAACTGGTATATGCAAAATTGGTCTCAATTACCTAATACCGGATTAAATGAAAAAGAAACACCTCAAACAACCGATTTTGATTTCTCAGTATTTCCTAATCCTGTACACTATAATTCGGCAATTATATTAAACTTGGATAATAATTATAAGGGACAAATAAAAATTGCTCTATTCAATGAACAAGGTTTATTTATCAAAGAAATTGTAAATGATTATTACACTGGAGGGACGTTTAGAATTGAATCGTCAGATTTGGATATCGCGCCGGGAATATATTTTTATGAAATTTCTGGTGATAATTTTACTCAGGCAAAAAAGTTCATTAAACTTTAAAACTATTCTATGAACAAATTTCTTTTTATTTTCGTTAGTTTTCTACTATTCTCAAATGTAATTTTATCGCAGGATATTGAGGCATACAATATCTTCAACAAAAAAGCTAAGCCTGTAAAAATTAAAAATATGTTGAAGGATCTTGAGCAAGCAGATATTATTCTATTCGGTGAATTTCACAATAATCCAATTTCACATTGGTTTGAATACGAAATTAGTTATTTTTTAAGCACGAAGCATAAAATCATATTAGGAGCAGAAATGTTCGAATCTGACAATCAATACGATTTAAGCAGATATATTAAAGGAGATATTGATAAAGCGACATTCGATAGTCTTGTAAGATTATGGCCTAATTACGAAACAGACTATTCTCAATTAGTAATGCTGGCAAAAAAAACAAAATCTGATTTTATAGCAACGAATATTCCGCGTAAATATG
>JAQVEY010000108.1 GCA_028697515.1 Bacteroidales bacterium
GATCTATTTTTATATTTAAAATTTCAATTACGCAATCAGTACGAATTAAATTTAAAAAGGTTATGTTTTTTATAAAAAAGTTTTAAAAAAACATATTTTTATTAAAACGAAACTACCTGAAAATTATTTTACTAATTAACAGGTAGTTAATATATATAGTATTTAATTAGAACTTAAATCCTAAAGTTGTTACTATACGGCTTCTTGCCATTGTAATGTCAGTTGCAGGACTATTAACACCAAAGCCTTCATACAAAAAATAAGTATTATTACTTGAAATGTATGAATAAGAAACATCAAAGTACATATAATCAGATCTTAATCCTAAACCACCACTATAGACCATAAAATTTGATCCGCTGTTAATATGATCAGTAGAATAAGGACTGTCGTAATATGCTCCACCAGCTCTAAAAGCAAGAGGACCAAATCTGTATTCCAAACCAAGTTTCACATTATGAGAAGCTTTGTATTCATTTCTAACATTATCATTTTCGTCAAAAAAGCCATAGTCAGCACTTCTTAAACGAGCAAGTGAATAATCAACATATTCGTAGTCAATGTTTATAAGAGCTTGTTTAGCTATTATAAAACCTAAACTACCGTTAGCTCGGAATGGAGAGGTGAGTTCATAATCATAATTGCCATAGTATGAATCAATTTTATGAGATTTGTTTGGGTCCTGAAACGATGAACTTATACTAGTGTAGTAATTATCATTTAAATCGAAAAATGTTGGAGTGTGTACTGAACCACCGAATCTAACCCATGATACAGGAGCGAACAAAATGCCCACTTTGAAGTTAATTCCAGAACCTCTAGTTTCCAGATATTCTTTAAAACTGAACGAATTGAAATCAGCTACTAGGTCGTCAACATCAGTTTCTTGTAAAGTTTTAACTTCTTCGTATCTTATTGATTGAAGCCCCATAGAAGCACCAACAAATACCTTTTGTAATATATTGGCAGAAAGAGCAAAATTGTATTCTCCCTGATTTCCTTGACGTGATATAAATTGCTTCTGATTTTGACCATATTGTTCATTATATGCACTTACATAACTCATTGTATCTGGAAGGTTCTGATCAATAAGATATGATTCCCATGCAAGATTTGAATAGAAATTATCATCACCATATAAGCTTGAGTAATGCATACC
The DNA here is from genome assembly GCA_028697515.1 of Bacteroidales bacterium. Taxonomy (GTDB): domain Bacteria; phylum Bacteroidota; class Bacteroidia; order Bacteroidales; family ML635J-15; genus Bact-19. The sequence goes on from JAQVEY010000108.1 coordinate 1,160, forward strand.
GTCAGCTCTTGCAGCAAACCAGTCAGTCATTGAGTTATAATCATTAGTTCCGTCTATCAAGATATTCTCATTGAAATTGTTCAATCTATTATATGAAAAACCAACATTTATTGACGTTAGACCATTATTGTTGTTTACTGGAATAGTTCCTATGTATGAAATATTATTCACATTGAAATTAAAATCATAATCAGAAGTTTCTTTTCCCCCAAAATTCGCGTAATTGTTTGTTATTACAAAACCAGTTGAAAATGAGAAGTCTGACGATTTATAAACTCCCATTCCTGCTGGGTTAAAGTATAGAACAGATGGATCAGCTCCTAATGCACCAAATGAACCTCCCATTGCTGTATATCTTGCTGTTCCTCCCGGATTCAGCATGGAATATCTTAAGGCATCTACTTCGTTTTGTGCGTAAGCAATTGAGCTTAAAGATGCTATAATGCCGAGTACAATTATAATTCTTTTCATAACTTTGTTTTTAATTATCTTCTACCACCTGATGAACTACTACCTGATGAACTACTTCCTGAACTTCTTGAACCACCTGATGAGCTACTTCCTGATGATGAGCTTCCAGAGCTTCTGTTCGATGAAGATGAGCTACTTCCTGAATAAGAACTTCCTGAACTTCTGTTCGATGATGAACTACTGCCTGAGTATGAGCTTCCTGAACTTCTATTTGAAGATGAACTGTTTCCAGAATATGAACTTCCCGAACTTCTATTGTTTGAAGAAGAGCTATTAACATTACCTGAACTGTTGGAACTTCTGTTTGATGATGGAGTCGTATTTGAAGGTCTAGTGTAGCTATTATTGTTGTAATTTGAAGACCCACTGTTTGGACGTGTGTAATTTTGATTATTGTTAGTATTGGTATTACCTCTACTTACAGGTGTTTTATGCGATGAAGTGTTAACATTCCCCGAATTGCCTGTTCTACTGCTACCTGAGTTTTCAGTTTTATTAACATTATAACTGTTTCCAGAATTGTATTCAGGTTTATTATATGTTCTAGATCCTGAATTGTCAACTGGAGTTCTGCTGTTTGAGGTATTGGTATTTCCAGTATTATTCTCGGTTCTTCCTGAATTCTTCGAAGGATCTACTTGTGTAGATGGATTGTTGTTTTTAGATACTTCGGGTGTGCGTATGACATCATTATTATCTTTAATATTTTCGTTTGTATTAATGTTATCTCGACCTGAAGTATTGTTGTCTTTATTTTCGGTTCCAGAATCTCTACCTGAATTTGAAATTGATTCAGCATCTATAGGTCTTTTATCTGTAATTACTGGATTTGTATTATCATTATTTGTACGATTGTTTTTACTTTCGTTGTCAATTAGAGAGTTTCCTCCGGTATGAGTTATTCCGTTATCAGTATTTACCTCTGGTACCCTTGGCGTTTCAGTTGATGATGATCCGTTACCACCGGCCGAACCACGATGTCCATAGTAATTGCTACCCCATGTGTTATCAGCATAGCCATCATTTCCGTACCAGTTATTACCCCAATAACCATCGTAATAACCATCATTATAACCATTCCAATATGCACTATTCCATCCGTAACCATAATATCCGTTATAGTAAGGATAACCCCAAGAATAATAAGGATAACCCCAAGAGTAATAAGGAGAATACCAGCTATTATAACCTAGATACCAGCCTGAATGCCATGACCATCCCCAGTCCCAGTAAGAATAGTATGGGTCATAATAATAATAAGGAACGTAATGATGACCGAAATTGTGAAAATATGATGAATAACCATAGTAATCATCATTTTCGTAATAATCACCGTAGTAGTAATTGTTTTCTACGTAATTACCATTCTCGTCATAATAATAATCTGTCTCGCTTCCGTTTTCGTTATAATATTCGCCAGACTCATCAGAATTATAATAATTATCTGATTCGTTAGGATTATAGTATTCAGATGAATTTGCATCTTCGTTGAATTCAGCATTAAAAGTCTCTTCATAAGTGGCTTTATCCTTATCAACTGAAGACGTGTTGGTTGTTACTGTACCTGAGATTTCATCAGGCGAATAATACACATCATCGTAGCCTCCTGTGGTGTACAAATTTATTGTGCAGGAACTTGCTGCAATCAAAATAATTAGCGATAAGTAAAATAATTTTTTCATGATATTATGAATTTTTATAGTTTTGACAAAAAATTAAAAGAACTTGGCATTTTTATAACAAAATTCATACCAAAAATATATGGCAAAAGTACTTACAGACAGAGAAGAAAACTATTCACAGTGGTATAATGATTTAGTGATAAAAGCTGATCTTGCAGAGAATTCTGCAGTCAGGGGATGTATGGTCATAAAGCCATATGGTTACAGTATTTGGGAAAAAATGCAAGCTGTTTTGGATAGCATGTTTAAAGAAACAGGACATGTTAATGCCTATTTCCCTTTGTTTATTCCCAAATCTTTTTTTAGCAAAGAAGCTAGTCATGTTGAAGGATTTGCAAAAGAATGTGCAGTAGTGACGCATTATAGATTGAGAAATTCTAAGGATGGAGGAATAGAGGTTGACCCTAATGCTAAGCTTGAAGAAGAATTGATAGTAAGACCAACATCAGAGACAATTATCTGGAATACATATAAAAACTGGATAAAATCATACAGAGATTTGCCATTATTAGTTAACCAATGGGCAAACGTAGTAAGGTGGGAGATGCGTACTCGTCTTTTTCTACGAACTGCTGAGTTTCTTTGGCAAGAGGGGCATACTGCTCATGCGAGCAAGCAAGAAGCATTGGAAGAAGCAGAAAGAATGATAAATGTTTATGCGAATTTTGCACAAGAATACTTGGGTGTTCCAGTTTTAATTGGAACTAAATCAGAAAATGAAAGATTTGCTGGTGCAGAAGAAACATATTGTATTGAAGCTCTCATGCAAGATGGAAAAGCATTGCAGTGTGGGACTTCTCATTTTCTTGCCCAAAATTTTGCAAAAGCTTTTGATGTTAAATTTTTGAATAAAGAAAACAAAGAGGAATATGTTTGGGCAACTTCCTGGGGTGTCTCAACAAGATTAATGGGTGCTTTAATTATGGCTCACTCAGATAACAATGGTCTTGTTTTGCCTCCAAAATTAGCTCCTTTTCAGGTTGTGATTGTACCTATTTATAAAAATGAGGATGAATTTGATAAGATTTCGGCAAGAGTCAATGAATTATGTAACAAATTGAAGGAAAATAGTATTAGTTATAAATATGATAATCGCGATTCTCAACGTCCTGGATTTAAGTTTGCAGAATGGGAATTAAAGGGAGTGCCAGTTAGAATTGCCATTGGGCCAAAAGATTATGAAAATAACACATGGGAACTTGCACGTAGAGATACAATGGAAAAAGAGATAATTGGTGATGTAAATGTTATTGATAGATTAAAGAATCTTTTAGAAGACATTCAGAAAAATATTTTTAAGAAAGCTACTGATTTTAGAACTAGCAGAACTTATACAGTAGATACTTACGATGAATTTAAAAATATTCTAGAAACTAAACCTGGTTTTATATTGGCACACTGGGATGGTACAAAAGAAACAGAAGAAAAAATCAAAGAAGAAACCAAGGCTACTATTCGTTTAATTCCACAAAATCCAGTTTTAGAACAAGGAAAATGTATTTATTCGGGAAAACCATCAAAATATCGTGTTATATTTGCAAAATCATATTAAAAAATAGATATGGAAACAACGGATTCATCGATGAAAAACAATATAATTAAAACACTGAAGGAGAAATCGGTGCTTAAGCAAATTGTATATGATCATACCAAAAATACTTTTAAATTATTAAAAAAAGTACTTAAAGATTTGGTGATTGAGTATAATCAAGTAATGAAGAATGAAGACGAAAGAGTTCTGTTGGAGTTTAGGGATAGAGGGATATTTGAAGCAGAAGTGAAAGTCGCAGGTGATCTTATAATATTTAATATGCATTCGAATATTTTTGAATTTCCAAGGAATCATGAAATATGGAAAGACAATTATTACATTGATGAACCATTGATGACATATTCAGGCATAATTAACATTTACAATTTTCTTTCAGATTCGTTTAAATACAACAGACTTGAAGATTTGGGTTATTTGATAGGCAGAATTTTTGTCAATAAGGATGCTACATTTTTTGTCGAAGGAAGAAGAGAACTAGGCTTTAATTATCCTTCTTTTGGAAAGAATGAAGTAAATGCTGAAAATATGAAAACCCTATTAGAAGCTTCTATTGCCTATGCATTAAAATTTGATTTATTGGTGCCGCCATACAATGACATTAAAATAATTTCTGTCGATTATATGAAAGAGAAAATAAACAAACATAAGATACAGACAGGAAAACGTTTAGGTTTCCAGTATAATGCTATTGATGAATCATCTGCTAATAAAGGGGTGTCTTAAAAACATAGAAAACATACATTTAAATAATGTTTTCTAAAACTATCTATGTTATATAACAATTAAAAAATTGATAAAACTTACATTTTATTAAATAATAAGTACTTAATTTTGTGGATTATAAAATAATTTTTTAACAATGGGAAAAAACAGTAAAATTATTGAAAAAGACGAGGTAGTTATTAAGTTTGCAGGTGATTCAGGTGACGGTATGCAATTGACGGGAACGCAGTTCTCTGATGCTTCGGCTTCTTTTGGAAATGACTTGTTAACATTTCCTGATTATCCTTCAGAAATACGTGCTCCGCAGGGTACGGTTGCAGGGGTTTCTGGATTTCAGGTTCATATTGGTCAAAAAGAGATTCAAACACCAGGAGATCAGGCAGATGTATTAATAGCTTTAAATCCTGCTGCTTTAAAAACTAATATGAAGTGGGTAAAACCAGGGGCTACTATTATAATTGATATTGACAATTTTGATAATAAGCATTACAAAAAGGCTGAATATGTTGAGGATCCCTTGAGTGATGGGTCGCTTGATACTTTTACAGTTATTAAAGCTCCAATTACTTCTTTATCAAGATCTACAGTCAACTCTTTGGAATTGGGAATAGATCAGAAAACAGCTGATAAAACGAGAAATCAGTTTGTTATGGGACTTCTGTTTTGGTTATTCAACAGAGATGTTGCAATAGGAGAGAGTTTTATAACTAAGAAATTTGCAAAAAAACTTGATTTAGTTAAAGCTAATTTGGCCGTATTGCATGCAGGATATAATTATGCCGAAACAGTTGAAGCAATAGCAACACAATTTCATGTAAACCCGACTCAAACAAAGAAGGGCAAATTCAGACAAATAACTGGAAATATTGCAACAGCATGGGGCTTAATTGCTGGAGCGGAAAAGGCTGGATTGAAACTATTTTTGGGATCATATCCAATTACACCAGCTACTGAAATTTTACATGAATTAAGTACACGTAAACATCTCGGAGTTAAAACATTTCAGGCTGAAGACGAAATTGCAGGTATATGTACAGCAATTGGAGCAAGTTTTAGTGGTTGCTTAGGAGCAACTTCAACTTCTGGTCCAGGTTTGGCTTTAAAAACAGAAGCTGCCGGTTTAGCCGTTATAACCGAATTACCTTTAGTGATAGTTGATGTTCAGCGTGGTGGTCCATCTACAGGATTACCAACGAAAACTGAACAAAGCGATTTAATGCAGGCTATACATGGTCGCCATGGTGAATCTCCTCTACCTGTTATTGCAGCTAGTTCTCCTGGCAATTGTTTTAAATTTGCTTTTCAAGCATGCAAAATAGCGGTTGAACACATGACTCCTGTGATATTACTGACAGATGGTTATCTTGCTAATGGAACAGAATTATGGAAAATTCCAGATTTTGAAAATATGCCATCAATAAAACCTCCATTTGTAAAAGATAACGACCCAGACTATCAACCTTATCGCAGAGATACTGAAAAACTAAATCGTTTTTGGGCATTGCCAGGTCAGGAAGGCTTGCAACACAGAATTGGTGGTTTGGAAAAATTAGATGTAAAAGGTACAGTTTCGCATGATCCTTATAATCATCAGGTTATGTCAAATTACAGAGCCGAGAAGATTAAACGTATCGAGAATTATATCCCTGAGCAGGAAATATTTGGAAATGAAAAGGGCGGAGATCTGTTGGTAATTGGATGGGGTGGTACATACGGTGCACTTAAATCGGCAGTTAAAGAAATGCGTGAAGAAGGTTATGATATAAGTCTTGCACAATTTAATTATATATTTCCCTTACCAAAAAACACAACGGAAGTCTTGTCAAAATTCAATAAAAGACTTGTATGTGAACTTAATTTAGGACAGTTTGTAGATTATTTGCGATCAAAACATCCTGAATTCAAATATGAACAATACAATAAAATTCAAGGTCTTCCATTTTTCATCAGTGAGTTAAAAACCAAATTTAAAC
>JAQVEY010000109.1 GCA_028697515.1 Bacteroidales bacterium
GAATGAATACAATATTCGACCATAAACATATTAGAGCGTATTTTGTTCGAATAGTACTCAACCCAAGTATCTTCTTTGAATTTTTTGACAACAGGATTATTGCAAATAGTATATGCTTTATCTAAAACCCCAAATAAATATTCAATCTTAGAATAATATGCTTCAAGCATATCCAATTTACCAATATCCAAATCTAAGTAAGCTGAGTAATTAATGTTCTGAATTTTTAACAATAGTCTTCCTTTACCGGTGGTTTCAATTATTTTCTCTGTTTTTTGAAAATAATATCTAGCCGAATCATAATTCTCTACCTCCTGAAAAGATAATCCTATATTGTTATAAATTAAAGCTTCAATCTCTGGTGTTATTTGTGAACTTATTATTTCAGGTACCTCCCTATAAATATAAATTGCCTCATTATATAACTCGTAATGATATAATATATTACCAATATTTATGTATAGATATGTTTTATCAAATTCAAGATTTGGATTATTAGCCATAATGTCCAACGCCTTAAGAATGTACGTCAAGGCTTTAAAATCATCTCTTTTTCTATACTGATAAACTTCTGATAAAAAACTATATAATTGCACTAACCTACTATTATTTTTATCGGCAATAAATTTATTTTCGACCTCATCAGCAACAATAATAGCAGAATCTGGGTTATGAGAAAAGTAGTATTCTAACACCGTAAAAATAGAATCAGCTTCTTTGTTTATAGACTCATCCTCACCACAAAAACAATTAGATTTTAATTTATTTCCATTGCATGAGTAAAATGGAAATACAATGAATATCCCAATAAGACTAAAGCAGATAACTAATAAGACAATAATGCTTTCTCTAATTTTACTAGGTTTCATAAAAATGTAAAATTTTAACAATCTTGAATGCAAAAATAATAAATTCAAAGATTAAAAAATGGAATAAGCTCAAATCTTTTCAAATTAGTTGCATTTTAATCTAATTTTTGTAAATTTGCTAATCAAATTTCTTTATGAAAAGCATAAAAAAGATATTATGGATATATATAAGATTTGTTCAAAGAATATTAATCACCATATTTTTAACTATTACATATTTTACTGTAATTCCATTTAGCTGGTTATACATGCTTATTTTTAAACCTAAATATTTTTTTTACAAATTTGAAATAAAGGAAAGTTATTGGGGCATTATAAAACCAATACAAAAATCAATTTCTGAATATCAAGAGCAATCATAAAATGAGAAAAATTGGATATATATTAAAAGAAATGTTTAAAATGATTAAAAAACACAAATTGAGTTTTTTAGCTCCGGTATTTATAATACTGGCATTGTTGGCATTTCTAGTATATTATATAGGTCCGGCTGTAATAGTATCTTTTATTTATGCAGGAGTATAATTCTAAATTTGCAAGCAGTATATTGGATTTACGTGGTCAATCATGCCCCGATAATCTACCTAAAATTCTACTAAATTTAGAAGGACTTAATCCCGGAGAAGTTTTAGAGATTATACTTGACGATATTATAGCTCTTGACAAAATTCCCGATGCCATAAAAGAAGAGCCTGATTTCAAAGTTGTAGGCTACAAAAAAACTGAGCATAATATTCATCTATTTATCGAAGTAATTTAATGTTTGAAAACACAAGAATTTGCAAACAGTGCATAATGCCAGAAAACAAACCCGAAGTTTTTTTAAATGATGAAGGCATTTGCAATATATGTTTGGCACACAATTATGTAAAAAAGAACGAAACCATCCACAAACCTCTTGAAAGTGATTTAATAAAAATCCTTGATAAACATAGGGGGAAAAAGAAATACGATTGCATGGTAATGTGTAGCGGAGGTAAAGACAGTACATCGGCATTATATTATATGAAAAAAAGATATAATCTCAATATCCTAGCCTTTATGTTTGATCATGGATTTGAAAGTGAAGATGCAATAAGTAACGTTAACAAAGCTGTCGAAATTTTAGGAATAGATCTAATATTTTATAAATCATCTTTTATGAAACCTATGTTTGAGAAGATGATTACATCAAAAACAAAAGCAGTTATTTGCCATACATGTTCAATTTGGTATATGGAATTGGCCTTTGATGTAGCTGCACGATATGACATACCTATCATAATTGCAGGTTGGACCAAAGGACAATCTACAAAACAAGAAATTATGTCAAAATGTGGTTGTAATGTTAATGATGCTGAATTTAAATCAATGGCAAATAGTACCAGAGAGTTTTTATTAAATGAACTTGGCGATCTGCCTCAATACAAAAATTTTCCTAAAAGCATGGAGGAAGTACTGAATAGAGCAAAAAAACGTCACAAATCACTAGTTCTATCTCCACATTGGTTTTTGCCCTACGGCCCCGATGAGTATATTAAAACGATTAAAGATGAACTTGACTGGAAAGTTCCTAAATTAAGTTATCCTTCAGGTTCAACAAACTGTTTGTTAAATTTTATCTCAGTTTATAATTCAATGAAATATTTTGGTTATACACACTATCATGTAGAAGCTAGCAAACTAATACGTGATGGAGTTATTACTCGCGAAGAAGCCTTAGAACAGTTAAAAATAAACTTTGACGAAGATATTCTCCAAACAGTTGCCGATAAATTAAATGTGAATTTTAAAAATTATTTGTAATCAGAGTTCACAAATAAAGGCTCCGTTTAGTTTTACATTATATATGTCAAATTGTAGTGAAATATTCTCATCATTCCATAATTCTATCTGTCTTTGACTATTTGAACTATCTATAATGATACTCTTAAACTCAAAATAATCACGTATTTCCTCTAATTTCAATGCAGGAGAATTACTCAAGACAATATAGTCTACTTTTATTTTCTTGAATCCATCTTCCAAAATCAAAGAATTAAAACTATCATCTAATATAAAAACTCTTAAATCATTAAAGGAAATGAATTTCTTTTTAAAGAAGATATTTGGATTATTAATACTTGCAATATTAGATAAAACCGATTCTTTACCTGATGATAGATCAATGTATTTTTCCTGATTTAGACCTTTCTTAAGCCAATTATTTTTTGCTGAGAACTCAATATTTTTTACAGATACTGAATCAACATTTGCAAATAAGATGTTATTTTTCCCATCGATTAAATTGACTGCAGTTGTTTTATTTATATTGTAAACAATAAAATATTTTTGATCCTTATTCACGAAATCATCAAACAAACTTATTGATGTAAAAATAATAACTGATAGTATGCCAATTACTAAATGCTTATATTTCTTAGTCTGGAAAAAGAAGATGAAAAAACTTATTATAGCTATGTACATAAATATCATCTGAGGCCAACTTATATAAATATCCCTACTTACAGAAAAAGGCAAATTTTCAATTCCAAAACTTATTTGATTCATTGCGCTTATTAGCCATGCAAGAATTTTGGCCAAAAACGATGCTATGATATCAATACCCGAAAACAAGAATACTGATATAACTAACCAGATTGCCACTGTAGATATTGGTATCAATAAATAGTTTGTTAAAAGGAAGTAATTTGAAAACTGGTGAAAATAAAGCAAACAAATTGGAGCTGTTGCCAATTGGGCTGCCACTGAAACTGCCGTTAATGACCATATTTTGTCAACAAACTTATTTTTTATTTCAATCATTCTGTATATTGGCTCATACATCAACACTATACCAATAACCGCAATGTAGGACAACTGAAATCCAATATTGGTAAGATTATAAGGATTGATTATCAATAAAATAAATGCTGAAGCAGCTATAGCGTTAAGGGATCCTGATGGGTGCTTTTGTAGTTTGCCTAATGCAAGAATGCTAAACATCAATGCTGCCCTTGAAACAGACGGAGAAAGACCTGTCAGAATAGCATAAATCCAGACTAATGCAATAGTTATAATGACTTTTAGGAAATCTAATTTCTTGTATTTAATAAAGGACAGCAAAAAAATTATTATACCATAAACTATCCCCACATGTAAACCAGATACAGCTAAAATATGCATTGCTCCTGATGAAGAATAAGCATGACGTATTTCATCACTTAGTGAATCTTTATATCCTAAGGCAAGAGCAGATGCGACAGAAAGCTCCTCATTATCAAGGCCATATTTTTTAAGCTTACTTATAAGTGATTGACGAAAACGTAGAAATTTATGTCTTAAACCAATATCATGGTTAGATGACAATAATTGCCAATCATCAGATTTAAGATAATCTGTACTCAAAATTAAATTATATGCTAAATATTGCTTATAGTCAAATTCTTCTGGGTTTCCTTTGTTTTCAATTTCACTCAATTGTGGACTAAATATTAATTTATCTCCAGGTTTAAGCTTTGCTGATTCTTCACTGTTTTCGATGTACAATAATGTCTTTCCCTCAGCAGAATTCCAAATATTGTTAGCGTTTACAGCTAAGATACTTATTTCAAGACTTGTAGTTTTCTCACCTTGATTAGGATCTTTGTCTATCTCTCCTATGATTAAGCCCTGTTTGATGTTTTCTAATGAAGTTTGAGCATACTCAGCTTTTATTGAGCTAAGAAAAGCTCCAGCAAAAACAATAGTAAGATTTATCAATATACCTGTCGCCAAAAACTGAGAAAACTTATTGCTAAAATAAAAAATCAGATAAAGAATAAATGCCGCAAAAAAACCTATTGCACAAACTGTTGAAGGAATTGAGCTAATTAGTGATAATATAATCCCGATAATAAATGGTATAGTAATTCTAATAAATGGATACTTTCTTATTTCCTCCGATAAATCAGAATGCATTAGATAATTATATTAATACTACTTATTCATAACTGAAAATAACTCCAACAACTGTTGATCATTCATTCCTAAGAATAACAATGCAGATTCAGCATCTTTGGCTAAAACATGATTAGGATAATCTTTAACAAACAAAGTATAGTACTTTTGAGCCATTTCTACATCTCCAATATAGTTCTCAAAAATAAATGCTTTCAAAAAAATACAAGCAGGATAATTACTATACTTTTTATAATTATTTTCAATTCTGGTCAAGAATACTATTGCATCTTCGGACTCTCCAATATTCATAGAAATTTCTGCTGCTTTAAACAAATAATCTGATGCTAAAGTATCACTTGGATATTTGTTTACAAATTCGATATATTTTTCAATTATTCCATAAGCCAAATCAATATCAATTTCTTCTGATTTGTATAGCTCCGTTTCAGAATTCACAATTTCATTTCTTAGCTTTTCCTGCTCAGTTAACTCTTTTTTTGAAGGTTTACATGAATATAAAGCTAAAAATACAAAGCACAAAATAACTATGGTTTTTATTTTCATATCAGAACTTAATAATTAGAATTTAACTTTATAAGATGTCGAAACTTTTCCACGCGAAATATTGTTCAATCGATTTTGTAACATTCTTCTTCTTAAAGGAGAAATCTTGTCAACAAAAATTATTCCCTGAAGGTGATCATATTCATGCTGTATTACTATGGCCCTGTAACCAGTAAATCTTTCCGTTATTTTTTCAAATTTTGGATTTAAATATTCAATCGTTAAATCTGAATATCTGTTAACACTTTCATGAATATCCGGCACACTAAGACAGCCCTCTTCTATTGCTATTTTTTCATCAGTATTAAAAGTAATTTTCGGATTAATAAATACTCTTTTAAAATCTTTTAATTCAGGCTCGTCTTTAGCAAGAGGAGATGCATCCACAATATACAGATTAATATTTTTTCCAATCTGAGGAGCAGCCAATCCAACTCCGTCAGCTCGGTACATAGTTTCAAACATATCCGATATCAAAGTATCCAAATTCGGATAATTTTCATCTATATCTACTGATTTTTTTCTTAAAACAGGATGTCCATATAAATAAACTGGTAATATCATAATGTTTTAAATTTTTCACTATCTAAGAATGACTGCAAAATAACAGTAGCACTGATTTTATCTACTGTAGCTTTGTTTTGTCTTTTCATTTTTCCCAATCCAGCATCTATCATAGTCTGAAAGGCAATTTTCGAAGTAAATCTTTCATCTGCCAAAACAAATTCGATTTCTTTAAAAACATTTTTTAACCTATTCAATACAGGTACAATGTACTTAACAGAATCTGAAGGCAGATTGTTTAATTGAACCGGCATGCCGACAACAATTTTTTCAACTTCATTATTTTGGATATAGTTCTTTAAGAACATTTCCAGTTTCGAAGTATCAACAGTATCTAATGCTCCGGCAATAATCCTGTTTGTATCAGTAACAGCTATTCCAGTTCTTTTACGACCAATATCCAATGATATATATCTCTTCATAATTTATTTTACAAAAATAGATTCTTTAGTCTTAATAAACAACCTATTATAAAAAAAAACGTCTAAATTTTATGTTTATATAATTTTTTTTTCTAAATTTACACTTTGTATTAAACTTATAATTTATGAAAAAAGGAATAATAGCTATAATTTGCTTATTATCAAGCACTGGCTTATTTTCACAAATTGACACACAAACAGGATTAACTATACAGAATCTTGTTGAGGATACGTTAATTAATGGTTGTATTCAAGTATCAAATGTTACAGTTAACAGTAGCGGGGCTTATGGTTATTTTAAAAAGAATGGTAGTCAGTTTCCCTTCGAATCAGGCATTGTCTTAGCTTCGGGACCTATTGCCAATGCTGAAGGTCCAAACAGTTCGAGTAGTCAGGGAGGCTCTCTGGGTAGTGGTTCTGACCCTGATTTAGCAATGTTAACTACATATCCAATAAATGATGCAACAGTTGTTCAGTTTGACTTTATACCTGCGACAGACACTGTCTTATTTAATTACATCTTTGGTTCAGAAGAATTCCCTGAGTATGCAAATACTTCATTTAATGATGTTTTTGGATTTTTCTTATCAGGTCCCGGTATAAACGGGCCATATTCTAATAATTCAATAAACATTGCATTATTGCCCAATAATCAACCCGTTACAATTGATAATGTCCACAATTATGATTATTATACAGCAGACCCCACATCTGGCTCAACCTCTGCCGGTTCATATTATGGAGCCGTTCAATACGATGGTAATACAATAGTATTAACCGCTTTTGCGATTGTACAGGCATGTGAAACTTATCATATTAAATTGGCTGTTGGTGATGCTAGTGACTCTGCATATGACTCAGGTGTATTTTTCGAAGCAGGAAGTTTTGTTTCGGGAGAATCTATCAGTGTTGTAAATTCTGCTCAGGTTGGTGGAGAAGCAGATTTATGGGAAGGCTGTGAGAATTACTATGTTGTAGCAAGAGAAGAAGGGTCCGAAGCTGATCAGGAAATAACAATTATGGTAACTGTTGATGGTGAATCTACTGCTACTGAAGGTACGGACTTTACAGACTTCCCTACTGAAATAACTCTAGAAGTAGGCCAAATGACAGATACTATTTTTTATTCTGCATTTAATGATGGTTCTGAAGAAGGACATGAAACAATCATAGT
>JAQVEY010000110.1 GCA_028697515.1 Bacteroidales bacterium
GGAATCAGACGAAGGGGAGTATTATTGCACTGTAAGCAATGGAGAAGGAAGTTTAGATAGTTATATATGTTCTATTACTGTTGTAAATGGCATTCCTACTATTAATGATATTACATCTGAAAATGATCTTGTTTGTGCAGGAACCGACAATTTATTTACTTCTGATGTTAGCGGAGAAAATTTTTATGTCACCTGGTTTCATTACTCTGATAATGTTGGTTATGGCACAAATTATAATCTTACATCAGCAGAAGTGGAAAACGAAGGGGAGTATTATTTCACAGCAACGAATGTTTGCGGTAGTGTCAGTTCAGATACAATAGAAATTGACATTGTCATTCCTGCACAAATTACAACAGAACCACAAACACAAACTATATGTGAAGGCGAAGATGTTGTTTTCGCACCAATTGCAGAAGGAGATTATCTATTTTACATCTGGATGAAAGATGAAGTTATTATGCCTTCGGAACAGGATTTAAATCTGACTATTATTGGGGCTACATATCCTCATCTGAATTACTATAATCTTATTGCATACAATGTTTGTAACCACGACACAAGTAATACTGTTTATATCAATGTAAATAATATTCCACAGATTACAGGACAACCACTTGACCATAATGTTTGTTCCACAGAAGATATAACATTGTATGTTTCTGCAGGTGGAACTACTGAAGTAAATTATCAATGGTACGAATTTGATGATGGAATAATTGATGGAGAAACTGCTGGATCATTTGTCCCTGATGTTATTTCAGGCGATACTTCATACTATTACTGCGAAATGTCAAACATTTGTGGAACAGTTTATTCGGACACTGCCGAATTAATTTTCAAAGAAGCACCTATTATTACACAACAACCTACTGGATCGGTTTTATGCGCAGGAGACAATATAAGCATTCAAATAAAAGCAAGCGGAACAGAAGTTTTATACTACCAATGGCTGTTTAATGGAGCTGATGTAAATGGAGCAAATATCGCAGGAGATGAATCTTCAACAATAGTAATTACAGGCATAACAGAAGGACAACAAGGCTTATATTCCTGTCATGTAAGTAACGAGTGTGGTTTTGTTGTTACTGAGGAAGCCTTATTAACAGTAAACACAGCCCCATCAATTATTGAACAACCCGAGGACATTACTATATGTGAAGGAGAAGAACTGGAAATAAGCATTAATTCATCAGGCACAGAACCTGTTAATTATGAGTGGTTTATATTAGGTGACATTCAGGTTGTCGGAACAGAAGAAAACTTTTATGTTGAAAATTCTGAGCCGGGACAATCAGGAGAATACTATTGTATTTTAAGCAATACTTGCGGAGATATTTCAACAGATACTGTCAACATTTTGGTAAAAGCCCTTCCTCAAATAACTACACATCCTTTGGGAGATGAAGTCTGCGTTGACGACTATGTTGAAATGTTCATAACAGCAACAGGAGCAGAACCTCTAAGTTATTTATGGTACAGGAACAGTTCCGCAGTATCAGATCAGACTAATGAAACACTGGTTTATGAACATGCACAGGTAAATCAAAGCGGAACATATTATTGCAGGGTTATGAATGATTGTGGTTACGAAGATTCAAATACGGCAGAACTTACAATTGGATCACCCGCTGCAATAACATGGAATCCAATAGATCAGAATTTATGCGAACATGACACATTGAATTTAATAATGGATGCACAAGGAGATAATTATACTTTACAGTGGTATTTTAACGATTCTCCTATTCCAGGTGAAAACGATACTGTCCTTAATATTATCAATATAAACACTGCTCAGTCCGGAAATTATTTCTGTTCTGCATACAACTCATGTGCTGTTGTCAACACTGATACTGTTAGTGTGGTAATTAACGAATCTCCGGATATTAATTTGGGACCGGACATTGATTTATGCGACGGAGAAGCAACAACCCTCACTGCCGGTAATACTTATGTACATTATAACTGGAATAACGGACTAAGCCATCAACCCGAATTGGAAGTTGAGTTGGGTGGCACTTTTATTCTAGATGTCACAGGCGAAAACTCATGTCATAATAGAGACACTATTGTTGTAACCTTTCATCCTTACCATAACATATTATTTGGTGATGATGATATTATAGTTTGTGGCTCATATATTCTTGATGCTGGAGAAGGAGCATATTCTTACCTATGGAATACTATCCCTCCGCAAACTACGTCTTCGATTATTGTTAATGCTCCGGGAACTTATTCAGTTACTGCTACAGGAGATAGTTTTGGATGTGAAACCACACAATCTATATTTGTTGATGTAAGAGAACCAATCAGTTTCAGTTTAGGTGGAGATGTTTCTGCACCGGTTGATTCTTTTGTTAATATTGGAATTGAACATGTTTATTCTGAATATTTATGGAGTACAGGCCATACAGTACCAATGCTGACAGTTTACGGAAATTCATACGGGATAGGCACATTCGAATTCCGACTAACTGCAATTGCGCTAAATGGTTGTAGCTATACCGACACTATAAATGTAATTTTTTACCCAGCTTCAGGGATAGAAACTCAAAATCTGTTTGACGAAATCGAATTATATCCAAATCCTGCCTCAGATTTTATAACCCTTCATTCAGAGAATTTAAGAATTAATAGTGTTGAGATATATAATATATATGGTGAGCTAATTTTAAAAGAAATAATAAATAATATGGAGGTTTCGTTAAATCTTAGTAATTTTGCAAAAGGTTTGTATCTATTAAAATGCGAATCTGATGATAACGAAATTAGAGTATTTAAATTACTTATACAATAGTCCCGATGGGAAAAAACAACATAAAAAGTAAAATCAGAGGTGCATATCTGATTTCTCTAATAAGTATTTCGATGGTTCTGCTTTTACTGGGCATTGTTGGTCTATTAATTTTAAATGCACAGGTATTATCAAAATATGTGAAAGAAAACCTATGTTTTTCTCTGATAATTAAGGAAAATGTTAAAGAACCTGATATCAAGCTTTATCAAAAAACTCTCGACACTTATCCTTTTATTAAATCAACTGAATATATCACTAAAGAACGTGCCGCTAAATCCTTACAAGAAGAACTGGGAGAAGATTTTATCGAAACACTTGGATACAATCCACTCTCTCCAACGATAAATGTATTTTTAAATTCGGAGTATTCAAACCCAGATAGTATAGCAAATCTTGAAAAATTCTTTTTATCAGAAACCGAAATTGTAGATGAAGTTGCTTATCAACAAAATCTTGTACACTTAATTAACGATAATGTTAAAAAAATCAGTGCTATTTTATTGTTCTTCTCAGCAGCACTATTTCTTATTTCATTTGCACTATTGAATAATACTGTAAGGTTAATGATATATTCGAAAAGATTTACAATAAATACGATGAAGCTTGTTGGTGCAAAAGACAACTTTATCAGAAAGCCATTCTTAACTTCAGGTGCACTTCAGGGATTTTACAGCTCATTAATTGCAATTGCTATTTTGTCTGTAATTTTCTATTTGATGAACCAACAACTTGGCGAAATTGTAAGTCTAATGGATATAAAGATAATAATATTACTTTATCTGATAATAGTACTATGCGGGATACTTCTCACCACAGTATCTACTTATTTTTCAATAAATAAATATTTAAAACTTAAATCATCAAATTTATATTATTAAAACACAATGAATAAAATAGTTAAAGAAGTAAAAAATATTCAGGAACCAGAAACAGGTTTCGTGCTTGGCAAAAAGAACTATATTATTATTGCTGCAGGATTTGCGTTAATAATAATAGGATTTATACTGATGTCGGGAGGTAAAAGTGAAGATCCAAATATCTTTAATCCTGAAATCTTTAATTTCAGAAGAATTACACTGGCACCAATATTTATACTAATAGGCTTTATTGCTGAAATTTTTGCAATAATGTGGAGGCCTAAAAACAAATCATAATTAAAACATGGAATGGTTCGAAGCTTTAATCCTTGGACTAATTCAAGGGCTAACTGAGTTTTTACCCGTTAGTAGTAGTGCTCATCTTGAAATAGGAAAATCCCTTTTTGGAATAAAAGGTGAAGAAAATCTTTATTTTTCTATTCTAGTGCACGGTGCAACTGTTTTAAGTACAATCGTTGTGTTTCGCAAAGAGATTTTAAAACTTCTTTCAGGCTTATTTAAGTTTAAATATAACGAAGAAACCCAATATATTTTTAAAATTGGAGTTTCCATGATCCCGGTATTAATTGTAGGACTTTTATTCAAAGATTTTGTAAAATCATTTTTTGCAGCAGATAGTCTTATCGTTACAGGTTCTTTTCTTTTAGTGACTGCACTATTATTATCATTTACTTACTTCTTCAAACGCAATAACCAAAGAGATATAGGTTATTTGGATGCTTTTATTATTGGTATTGCTCAAGCCGTCGCTGTTTTTCCCGGCATATCACGCTCTGGGGCTACAATAGCTACAGGCTTACTTATTGGAAATAAGAAAACAGAGATTGCTAAATTCTCATTTTTAATGGTTTTGATTCCTATATTGGGTGAAAACCTACTTGATGTGTTTGGGGGCAGCTTTGGAGATTCAAGTATTTCATCTACATCTATGATTATAGGGTTCCTATCTGCCTTTCTATCTGGTTTATTTGCATGTAAAGTTATGATTAAGATTGTTAGCAAAGGAAAGCTAATATGGTTTGCAATCTATTGTTTAATAGCCGGACTAATATCAATAATATTTTTAAGTTAATGCTCAAGAGTTTTAATTATAATAATACTCCTGATTTTGAATCGGGCGAGATACTGGTTATTGACAAGCCATTTAGATGGACTTCTTTTGA
Organism: Bacteroidales bacterium; assembly: GCA_028697515.1. GTDB lineage: Bacteria > Bacteroidota > Bacteroidia > Bacteroidales > ML635J-15 > Bact-19. The sequence goes on from JAQVEY010000110.1 coordinate 4,842, forward strand.
TGCCGTTAATAAAATCCGATTTCTCTTAAGAAGATTTACAGGTAATAAAAAAATAAAGGTTGGTCATGCTGGGACGCTTGACCCATTGGCAACAGGGGTATTAATAATCTGTACAGGAAAGGCAACAAAATTAATCGATGAAATCCAAAGTGGAGAAAAGACTTACGAGGCAGGTTTTAGATTGGGAGCAACAACCCCTTCTTATGATCTTGAGACAGAGATTAATGAGCGTTTCGAAATAGAAAATATAACAACAGATGGAATTGAAAAAACCGCACAGTCATTTTTAGGCACAAGTTTTCAAACTCCTCCAATTTATTCAGCAATACAAATTAATGGAAAAAGAGCGTATGAATATGCCCGAAAAGACAAAGAACTAATCTTAGATAAAAGAGAAATTACAATTTCTGAGATGAAAATTATTAAAATAGACATTCCTGATGTAATGATTAGTATTAGCTGCACTAAAGGAACTTATATAAGAACAATTGCAGACGATTTTGGAAAAAGACTTGACAACGGGGCCTTTTTGTATTATCTTAGGCGAATTCGTAGCGGAAATTATTCAATTAATGAAGCTATAAATATTAATGATTTTGAAAATTATATTATCAATTATAACAAAAACAATTAAAGCTTTTAAAATTTAATTCTATATATGAAATTATCACAATTTGGATTTACTCTTCCTGAAGAACTTATTGCTTTACATCCTACGCAAAACAGGGACGAATCACGTTTATTGGTCTTTCACAAGAAAACCGGAGAAATTGAGCACAAGGTGTTTAAAGATGTAAAAGATTATTTTTCCGAAAAGGATTTAATGATCTTCAATGATACAAAAGTTTTTCCAGCAAGACTATATGGAAATAAAGAAAAAACAGGTGCCAGAATAGAAGTTTTTTTATTAAGAGAATTAAACCGAGAACAACGCCTATGGGATGTTTTGGTAGATCCTGCAAGAAAAATAAGAATTGGCAATAAATTATATTTTGGCGAAAATGATGATCTTGTTGCTGAAGTAATAGATAATACCACTTCTAGGGGAAGAACATTAAGATTTTTAATCGACAGTGATTATGATAATTTCAAAAAGACATTGTACTCTCTAGGAGAAACTCCTTTGCCTACTCACATTATCAAGCGCCAGGTAGAAGAGGAAGATAAAGAAAGATACCAAACTATTTATGCAAAGAATGAGGGTGCTGTTGCAGCTCCAACAGCAGGTATGCATTTTAGTCGAGAATTATTGAAACGATTAGAAATAATAGGAGTGGAATTTGGATATATTACTCTGCATGTTGGTCTTGGAAATTTTAGAACAGTTGATGTTGAAGACCTTACAAAACATAAAATGGATTCGGAACAAATAATAATCAGCGAAGAAGTTGCAAGTGTTGTAAATAAAGCAAAAGAAGAAAGGCGTAAAGTTTGTGCTGTTGGAACAACTGTATTAAGAACTTTGGAGAGTGCTGTTACTACAAGTGGCTATCTTAAACCATTTGATGGATGGACGAATAAATTTATTTTTCCGCCATATGATGTAATGGTACCAAATGCACTAATTTCAAATTTTCACATGCCCAAGTCAACTTTAATGATGACTGTAGCTGCTTTTATGGGGTATAATGAATTAATGCATACTTATGATGTTGCCATTAAAGAAAAGTACAATTTTGGAACATATGGAGACGCTATGTTGATTGTTTAAACGGTTTCCATTTTATCGATACTAATAATTTGTTTACCCAAAAATCTAAGCAATAAATTTGCTACACATAGTACGTCTTTTTCACAATATCTTGATATTCTAGAAAGATCTTTCTCTTTATAATATACTTCATATACCTGACTTCCGTCAATATCATCCTTTGGTGTTGGAATATCGAATAGATCAGCCAATAGAGCCAATGAGGTGAAGTGTTTATAATCCCCAAATTTCCATAATTCTAGGGTGTCCAAATGCTTTACTTCCCATGGCTTTTTACCAGCAATATTAAATGCGGGAGGTAAAAATAATCCATTAACGAGCATGCGTCTTGAAATGTAAGGCACATCAAATTCCTTAAGATTATGTCCACACAATAGCTTATTGCCTGTTTTATCCCATGAACTTATCATTAGAGAAAAATCAGTCAATAGCTTTTTCTCATTATCATCTGCAAATGATTTAACTCTAAAAACAGCATCATGTATATATCCAACAGAAATGCAAATAATCTTTCCAAACTCCGAATATATACCAGCTCTTTGAAAAACATCAGAAGCTGTCTCGCTATCTGTTCTAAAATAAGCAGACTTCTTTTCCCAATGTTTTTGGAATGATTCCGGCATTTCCTCATACGAAGAACACATTGGCACTGTTTCTATATCTAAAAACAAGATTTCATTTAGTTTAAGATTATCTATCATATCTATTTGATTAAATTTTGTAAAATATATTTAGTTAATAAATCTATTGCAACATCATTTTCGCCCCCTTGGGGAACGATGATGTCTGCATATCGCATAGTTGGTTCAATAAATTGTAAGTGCGATGGTTTTACTGTTTTCTCGTATCTGTCCAAAACAGCAGTAACAGATCTTCCTCTTTCAACTATATC